>JACSRG010000078.1 GCA_014879865.1 Anaerolinea sp. | reverse complement strand
CGAGCCGGGAATGTGGGCGGTACACTGCCACATTCTGCATCACGTCACCAATGATGGGGAAGAACCGGGCGGGCTGACGCTCGTTGTCAACGTAACCGAGTAGCACTCAACGTTTCCCCAACAATAAAGCCAGAAACGGCGTATGGGCGAATTTGCATCCCCATACGCCGTTTTTCGTTGAGCAGCTTACTTGAAAGACCTACTTGGCTGGAATTTCCGCTGTCTTTCGCGTGAGTAGAAAGTCGCGTGTCAAACCAAGTGCAGTGTCAGTCTTGGCGATGGAACGCGCGCCATCGGTTTCGATGCCCGTAAGAGCGCGGATGGCATCGATGGTTTCGGGGACAACTATCGCCTGGTTGTAGACCTGATAGTTGTAGAACACCTCGTTTGCTTGAACGGTGAGACTGTCTTCCCACAAGCCGACTTCCCACATATCGCCGCGTGGACGCCCCAAATCGGACATCATTTCGATAGTGCTGTTGAGCGCCACAATGCCCTCTGCCGAGTTCAAGAAAGCGATTCGTGGTGCCGCACGGAAAGCTGCCAGCACCTCATCTTTAGAAGCAGGTCGAGTGAGTTCGACACTCCATGAGTGCAAGTGACTGGTGGTGTGTGCTGCAACCAACGCAATCGTGACAACGTCCAGTTCAGGGACGACTGTTTGCGCGTCGGGTCCCTGATGCGACGGAATAACGGTTTCCGGCACGACAGTATTCATGACACCCGAGTGATCCGATTCCCATGGATCGGTTGCACGGCGAATCAACACACCGCGCGCCTTCTTCAATAACCCAGCATTCTGGAGCGCACCGAGTGTACGAACAATGCTGGTCGTATTGCACGATACGACGCGCGTCGTATCTCTGCCCAGTGCCGATGCATAATTCGCCTGGGCAACGAAGGAGTGACCTGTAAGGCTGTGCTTTTCGCCACCTTGAAAGATGGATTTCACACTGGCTGCTCGATACCGTTCAAGATTGGCAGCCGCGACCTTCTTCGGAGTCGCATCAGCCACTACATCGATGTCTTTCAGAACTTCGTCGAGCGTTCCGGCAATAGGGATACCAGCCGCCTGCATCTTCCCGGCAGCTTCTGAAGTGGACGCAAATACTGGGTATCGCCTTTCAACCGCTATTTTGATACGCCAATCGCTGACGACATCGGAAATTCCGACTAACTCCATGTCGTCTTGTGCTGCAATAGCATCAGCAATTCTCTTGCCGATCACGCCATACCCGTTGACGGCTACGCGTACCTTTTTCCCGGACATACTGCCTCCCTTAGTTCCAAATATGCAAGCAAGCAAGCTAGATAAATTATATTCTTTATAAATTATCAAGTTTTTAGGTAGGAGAAAAACGCCATTTGGCGTATTTTTCGTCAACTTCCCCATCCAGTGTTATACAGTCGGATTGGGGTGGAGACAGAAGGCAGCCTACATCCCGACCTAGACGCCGGGATGTAGGAAAACGGGTAAGCAGCTGGCTGATACCGACAGGTCAATGGGTAGGGTGTTCGTGCTGGGTTCCGGTATGTTCCTCTTCAGGGTCGGGGTGACCGTAGTAATGGGGGTCGTCGTCAAATAGATCGACGCTTTCCTGTGATGCGAAGTAGAGCAGGTTACCACCGTGTTCACGGGTTGCTACCGCTGTGCGCACGTCAAACCACACACCAGAGACGGGATCTCTCACCATGGTTGTTTGCCTTTCATTGGAGCATCTCAATTGTAAACAGACTTGATAGCTCCACCATACGGCGAAACAACGGAATGGGTAACCGCTAAATGGCGTGTTGATCGAAGCACGCTACAATCGCAGAGCTTCCTGTGCTGAACTCTGACCGATGACCTCTGCACCGTAAAAATGTGACTTATCCCTACCGATCTGCTTGACTGCGCGGCGCAGTTCGTCCGTCGTAATGAGCGCAGGATCGTAAATGACGACAGCGACACCCTGCTTATAGAAGACGTCCACCAGTAGAACGCCGCTGATCTTCAGTAAGCCGTCGTGCAGCCAGAGCGCGCAGTCTGGGCATTCCATGTTCCACACGTTCAGGTAGACTGCCTTTGCTGTCTCAAGTGTGACCAGCTCTTGAGTACCGTCGCCCTTTGGTATACTGCTTCGATGATTACTCACGCTGTTATTCCTTTCCCTGCCGCTGACCCATGACTGCGGAAAACGCACTTGAAACACGTTCGACTGAGTGTTGGTGCCTGCTGTCCAGCAATGCACGTCCAATAAACATCATGCAGCGCCCCCAGCACAGAGCCAACATAATGACCAAGAGAACGATTGCCAGAACAATGGTGGTTGAAATCCCTAATATGGGAGTGAACAACAGACCAACGAACGGAAGGGTGCAAAGCCAGACCGCGAGTACAATTCCCATCGTGTCGAACCCTGACGTGACCAACTCCTTAGGCGGTTTCATAAACTTACCTCCTTGCTTCTCTCAAAATGCAATTCGGGTGGAAGATTCGAGGCACAAATCCTTCATTCTGGTTTATGTCCTCTATTGTCATCGGGCTTATGGATGTGCTGTTGGTGCATTCCACGCATCATAAAGAAGTGCAGCAATGGGCATAGCAGCAAAAGCATGTAAGGGAGAAGACTCAATACATGGCTGGTATGTTCAGTGATCAGATATATAGCAACGAAGGCTGCTAACCCAAGAACGACAAACCCCGTTGGGGATTGCATCCACTGTTTGAGACTGAAATTCGATTGCGTGTTCATCCGTTGATCCTCTCTACATCACTCTGATTCAGACGGTTGCCAGTATCAGCAGCCCCATCACGACTACGCCAGCACCCATTGTCAAACGCACCCATTCTTTGTGGTGTAAGTTCCAATGAGCAATGCGGTTCAACGTAGGACGGGAAGCAGCAGCGATCAGCACAACCACCAAAGGTAGGATGAAAACCACGTTGTAAAGTAGCAGGTAGCCGTAGCCAAGCAAGATGGTGGGCTGTGCTGCCAGCAGGCTGAGAACAGCGAGGTAGACTGCACCACTGCAAGGCACAGTGCATAAGCCAATGAGAAATCCGCCGGTAACTAATGCTGGGAGTGTCGCCTTCTTCCCCATCTGCCGGGCGACACCGCCCAGCCCGCCCGGTGCTTGCAAGCGCCAACCAACATCGGGCAGGAAATAATCCTTAAGCATCCATAACCCTAGCAGGACAGCGATCAAAGCCGCAACGCGCGCAGGGAGATGCTGTTGTGTGAAGAATTCCACCGACTTCAGCAGACCGACGCCAAGGGTTAGATAGGTGAGAAAGATCGCGGCGATGTAGATGCTTCCCATACCGAGCAGGCGTGCGCGCAGCGATTTCACCTGCTGTTCACCAACCTGTAAGCTGGCAACGAGCGCGGTCACGAACAACAAAAGCACTGTGAATGCACAGGGATTGATTCCATCCACAATTCCGGCGATGATCACCGTTGGCAATGTAATTTGTGGAAGATACTGCTGGACGACTTCTCCAGTCATCGACATATTTGGATGCCAGAAGCCAGCCAGTAAAGCTGCGCCAAGTGCAATGATGGTTAGTATGGAGACGATGGTGACGCTACGCAAACGAACGCTCATGATTATGCCTCGACCACCAATGTTCCCTGCATAGAGGGGTTCGCACGTCCGCCGCAGCAAATGTCGCAGTAGAACGTATAGGTTCCCGGTGTATCGGGTGTGAAGGTCACACTGTTATTCCCAAGCGGGGGCGCGACAACGCTGACGTCCAATTCATCGACCGCCCATTGGTGCTGGCCACCCCCATCGGTATGATAACGGTTGTCGACGCTCGTGAGGCGAAGTGTGATCGGTACACCCGCCTTCACTCGGATTTCATCCTGACTGAAGCCCCCCATCGAGGCGCTGATGTCAATCGTGTTGGCAGATGGTAGCGGTGTGCGTGGAGTAAACGCCGAAAGTAGCAGATAACCAGCGGTACCCAGCACCAACAGAACGATCACAGAAAAACTAGCTGCTCGAATTCGTTTCGAAGTGGTATGTTGAACAGGGCGACGAGGATGGTGACGACTACTCACTTTTCGAATCCTTTCTACAAGAGGTTGCGTATCCTCGTTGTAAGCGTATGGATGCAGGCTTGATTCAAATGTTTCGAGGCTCAATGACCGCAGATCTCTTAGGTTTTTATCCCCTCATGCTCTCACAGCGAACCTGACTGAGAGTTCTAGAGGGATTTAGCAGAAGGTGTCACTTATCATCAAAACCAAGTCTCACCTCTTACCTTAATTCTACGGGGTGAGATGTGAACGCGAGGAGCGCTCTTTAGCTTGCCCGGCACCCCGCAAAACAGCCTATTCAGGTGTGGATTGCATACGTGGGTAGGCTATTTGGCGTGTGTGCTTTACGCTTAATAGCGCTTTTCTTGTTCAATTCGAAGGCAGTAGACTGGTTTGTAGAAGCTGTGATTTTAGAGGATTCGTCGATGAAACGTCATCCTCATAGGCACCACGTGACACGTCGCGCAGACAAAACCTTTCGGCTGCTTGCCTATGCGCTTGCCACAATCATTCTATTCGGCACAATTGGGACAATCCTAGCCTCAGGTGGTAATCCACGAATAACCCCAACCTTTGGAACCACTGTGGAAATCACCGCTTCGATGAGTGGGTTTAGTCAAAATACAATTAGGGCGAAGGCAGGTGAGGAAGTTCGATTGCGTCTCACGAGCCTTGACCATCCATATCATGAGGATGGTGGTGGGCAGCATCAATGGGCAGTCGATGAACTAAACGTGAACCTCATCGCACCTCCGCTTGGAAGCGAGACCGCTACCTTTGTTGTGGAGCAACCCGGTGTTTATACGTTTTATTGTGACATCTGCTGTGGCGGACGTGAGAGTCCAACCATGCAGGGGACTTTAGTGGTGGAAATCTAAGCTGATGCCATCGTATCCATTTTGGGACGAAGCCGAGGTCTCCCGTTTGCGGGTAACAGTGCCTCGTGTTGTGTCATAGTTATCTTTCAGTTCACAGCCGCACAAGGAGACTCTCTATGTTCAAGCGCTTCAGTAAGGTTTCTATCTTCATTGTCCTGCTTGTTGTCCTGGTATGGAGTGTGAGCGCGCAGGATGCGACTCCAGAACCGACCTCTGACGCAATGGCGGATATGGAGATGGAGATGGACTCTGGGTACTCTGTTGATGACCTCGCCCCACTCGCTTTCGCCTATTACAACAACGGTGATGTTTACTTCATTCACCCAGAGGCTTCGGAAGAGGGGGTCGCCGATGTTCTTACCGCGATGATGGGAACCGAAGTCATCACGGTTCCAAGTTTGGGGCAAATACCCGAAGTATTACTTGGCAAAGTTTATGTGTTTACCAATGGGGTCGAAGGTATGGGACCACTTGGCTTCCAACCCGATGTGTTCGACAGTGTTCCCGGTGTTGAAGGCTACACCCCCCTACGCTCCGTTCACCTCGTCACATGGCAGGAAGGGATTGAACCGCGTGAATTGACCAACGTTGAAGATATTTTGGCGGCTGAAGCGTTGAGTGAATTGGTAATCGAAACACCAGGCGTTGTGGTCAACATGCCGATTCTCGTTTGGCCCGACGGACAACGCTAGTAATTCTCGAATTACTTGGACTGGGACTCACATCACCAATGCCAGATCGTCGACAATGACTGACGATCTGGCAGGTAAGGATTCTTAAACGTGTGGGAAACCAGTTTAACTGTTTCCCCCCATACTGTTGCCCATCATGCCGTGACCGTGTCCCATTATGCCGTTCGTTCCATTCATATGTCTCATACTCTGTATGGTTCCCATCATCGGGTAGTCTGTACTAGAGAACATCGGCATTTCGGCAAGGTGATCTTGCACGTAGG
>JACSRG010000105.1 GCA_014879865.1 Anaerolinea sp. | reverse complement strand
TCAAGCGGCTGTTCGGCTATCACGGCGCGGAACACAAGACGATCAATGCCTACGAAGCGGGCGCGGAACTAACGCCGGAAATCGTCGCCAAGTACCCGATTGAGCATCCGCGCTGCGGTACGGCGTTCCTGCTGACCGTCGCCTTTGTCAGTGTGCTGGTCTTCTCGCTGTTCGGACGCCCGCCATTTCTGCTGCTGCTGCTTTCTCGCGTCATCTTGATCCCGGTGATCGCAGGGATCGCCTACGAGATCATCCGCTTCACGGCGAAAAACCTGCATAACCCGCTGATCCGCATCATCATCATTCCGAATCTCGCGCTCCAGCATCTCACTACGCGCCAGCCTGACCTGACCATGATCGAAGTCGCGATTGCCGCGTTCAAGCGCGTGCTGGTCAGCGAAAGCCTGATGAGCGAAACCGAGGCGACGCCTGTCCCGGTCACAATGTCGGAAGCTTCGGTCGCGCCGGGAGATTAGGCGCGTTTTGCCCAAACGATGAAAAGTGGATCGCTTGTGCCGATCCACTTTTTATTTCCGGGAAATGCCCATGCGGTGATGTCCTTCCAGCCGCCTGCATCCTCGAAATAGCGCACGACCAGCGCCATGTGCTGCTGATCGCTCGTCGCCTGCCAGACGGCAACCGCTTTCGTCGGAAAGCAGCGATTCGAGAAGGAGACGACGAACGGTGCATCCGGCTTGAGCACGCGGCTGACCTCGCGGAACACCTCAACCGGACGGGTGAGATACTGCACCGACACCGTGCACACTGCCGCGTCGAAACTCGCGTCCTCGAAGGGCAGCGCGGGGCTCGTGTTGAGGTTCTGTACGACGTGCTTGCTCAACTGCGGGTTGTCTGTCATCTCGTCGCCGTTCATGCCCAAGCCGATCACGCGGGCGGGCTTGAGCGACTCCGGCAGGTGCGACCGCCAGCTTGACATAAGATCAAGATACACGCCGCCGGTCGGCAGAATGTGCGCGAATTGATCGGTCAGTGCTTTGATCGCGTCATCGTCGATGTGGACGACTTTGCGCGGTTGTAGGTAAAACAGCGCGTCGTCGGAATCGTCCTGACGCGCGAAATAGTCGGGGGGTAGGGGAGCCGCCATCGGGTAACCTCAGGTGAACTATCGACCCTTCTATGATTCGTCGTTCCCCTGAGGCATGGGTGAGCAGCAGATAGGTTATTCCTCAGACAGCCGCTTGAGTTCGTAGAGCTTCGTCAGCGCTTCAATCGGGCTGAGATCATCCACCTTAAGGCTGCGCAGAGCGGTCAGCGCGGGGTTCGGTGAGTCGTCGAACATGCGCAGTTGACCGGGATTCTCCTTCTTGCGCTTTTGCGCGGGCGACTCGAAGTTGTGCCCGCCGGATTCCAACTGCTTGAGCAGTTCGCGCGCCCGCTCGACCACCGGACGCGGCATCCCGGCAAGCTGCGCGACATGAACGCCGTAGCTGCGATCTGCGCCGCCCGGCAGCACTTTGTGCAGAAAGACGATCTCATCTCCCTGTTCCGAGACGCCGACGTTGAAATTGCGCGCTCGCGGCAGGATGTTGGGCAGTTCGGTCAGTTCGTGGTAGTGCGTGGCGAACAGGGTGCGGCAGTTGAGGCGCGGGTGATTGTGAATGTACTCGATTACGGCACGGGCAATCGCCAAGCCGTCGTAGGTCGATGTGCCGCGCCCGACCTCATCCAAGATCAACAGGCTGCGGTGACTGCTGCCGGAAAGCAAGCGCGCCGTCTCGACCATTTCGACCATGAATGTACTGTAGCCCGCGTGGATTTCGTCTTGCGCGCCGATGCGGGCGAAGATGCGATCCACCATGCCGATGGTCGCTTCGTCGGCGGGGACGAACGAGCCGATCTGCGCCATGAGCGTGATGATCGCCACCTGCCGGATATAGGTCGATTTGCCCGACATATTCGGTCCGGTGATGATGTGGACGCGCGACATGGTATCGAAGCGTGTATCGTTGGGGATGTAACGCCCGCCGTCTTCGAGCATTTGCTCGACCACCGGATGCCGTCCATCCTTGATGATGAGCAGATCATCTTCCGTCAGCGTGGGGCGGCTGTAGCCTTCGCGCACTGCGACTTCTGCCAGCGAGAGGAACACGTCGAGATGTGCCAGCGCCCGCGCCGTGTTCAACAGCCGATCCGCCGATTCGCAGAAGGCTTGGCACAGCTCCTCGAAGATCCGTTTTTCGACGGCGAGGATTTGCTCTTCGGCGTTCAAAACGAGGGTTTCGTACTCTTTCAACTCCGGCGTGATGTAGCGCTCGGCGTTGACCAGCGTTTGCTTGCGGATGTAATCCTCAGGGACGCGGCTCGACTGCCCGCGCGAGACCTCGATATAATAGCCGAACACCCTGTTAAAGCCGACTTTGAGCGTCGGGATGCCGGTGCGCTCTTTTTCCTTCGGCTCAAGGTTCGCGATCCATTCGCGGGCGTCTTTGGTCGCGGCGAGGATGTCGTCCAATTCTTGCGAGTAGCCGGGGCGGATAATGCCGATGCTCTCCTTGATGACGGCGGGCGCATCTTCGGGGATCGCCTGTTCGATCTGCTCACGGATGTGATCGCACGGGTCAAGCCGCTCGCTGATTGCGCTCAACTGCGCCAGCGGTTCGATCAACTGGCGGATCGGGGCGACCGCGCCTAACGTTTGTCCGAGCGCCAGCAGGTCGCGCGGACCGGCTTTGCTCACGAGCAGGCGATTGGTCAGCCGTTCCACATCGGAGACGAGGCGCAGCAGCTCGCGCAGTTCGGCGCGGAGCGCTTCGTTGCTTGTGAGCGCTTCCACAGCGTCGAGACGGGCATTCAAGCGGCGCAGATCGAGCAGGGGCTGGCTGATCCATGTGCGCAGCAGGCGCGCACCCATGCCGGTGATCGTGCGGTCGAGGATACCGAGCAGGCTGCCTTTGCTCTGACGACTGCGGATCGTCTCGGTCAGTTCGAGGTTGCGTCGCGTGAATTGATCCAGCACCATGAACGAGGCGGTCGAGTACGGGCGCAGCGTCGTGATCTGCGCCAGCTTGCCGCGCTGCGTCTCATGCAGATAGTGCAGCGTCGCGCCCGCCGCGCAGACTGCATAGGGGAGATCGCCCAAGCCGAAGCCATCCAATGTCTTAACGCCAAAATGCCCGGTGAGCATATTGGTTGCGTATGCGGATTCGAACCGCCAGTCAGCAATCGGCGTGAGCGGGATACCGTCGGGCAGTGTGACGCCGCGTTCGACCCAGTCGGCAGGCATGATGACCTCACGCGGATTGAGGCGCGCCAACTCCTCGACGACGAGAATCGCCGCGTTGTCGCTCTCAAGCTGTGTGGCGGCGAATTCGCCCGTCGAAATGTCGGCGTAGGCGATACCTGCCTTCGACCAGCGTCCCGGTTCGCCGATGGGGTAGATCGCCATGACGTAATTCGGCTTGTTTTCTGCCAGCAGTTCGGGTTCAATCACCGTGCCGGGTGTGACGACACGAGTCACCTCGCGCTCGACGAGCCCGCGCCCGTTCGGTTCGGTGACCTGTTCGCACACGGCGACATGATAGCCTTTCTCGATCAATCGAGCGATGTAGGTATCGACGGCATGATAGGGGACGCCCGCCATCGGGATACGCTGATCTCGCGCGACGGGGCGGCTGGTCAAGACGAGATCGAGTTCGCGGGCTGCCACTTCGGCATCGTCGTCAAACGTCTCGTAGAAGTCGCCCAGTCGAAAGAAGAGAATCGCGCCGGGATAGCCGCGCTTGATGTCGAGATACTGCTGACGCAAAGGTGTCGTTTGGCTCATTGATCTACTCGTGATTACACGGCAAAATTCAGGTGTTTTTGACAGTTTGAACAGGTATTCTAACAGGTAATTCTACCTAACGGGCGCTGCCGCTTCCAACTGCGCCGGAAAAGCGAGCCAGAATGAACGAACAGATTATCGGGATTGATCTCGGCGGGACACGCCTGCGTGTTGCCCGCCTTGACCACGACATGAATATCCTTGACCGCAGAGAAATTCTCACGCGGGCAGATCAGGGTTTGGAAACCACGCTCACCCGCATGAAAGAGTTGATCCGGGAGAGCCTGCCCACCGACCCGAATACGCTCATATCGGGGATTGGCATCTCTGCGCCGGGACCATCGAACCCGAACACGGGCGTGATCGTCGCTCCGCCGAATCTTCCCGGTTGGCACAACGTCCCCATCGTCCAGATCTTGCAGAAGGAATTCGGCTTTTCGACCTATCTGGGCAATGACGCAAATGTCGCCGCATTGGCTGAAATCGCCCGCGGCGCGGCGCGCGGCTACCGCCATGTGATCTTCATGACGATCAGCACCGGGATCGGCGGCGGGATCGTCAGTGATGGGCGTCTGCTGCTCGGCAAAGATGGGTTGGGCGCGGAAGTCGGTCATGTGCAAATGGTCTTGGAGGACGGACGAGTCTCCACACTCGAAAAAGAGGCGGCAGGTCCCGCGCTGGCACGGCAGGCGGTGATGCAGATCGAGGCGGGCGCGGTTTCGATTATGCGTGACATGGTGGAAGGAAACTTGAGCCGCATCAGCGGGAGCGTCGTCGGGAATGCTGCGCTGCAAGGCGACGCGGTCGCGCGGGCGATTGTCGAGCGCGCCGGGATGCTGATTGGCTTGGGGATTGTCAGCTTGCTGCATATCTTCAACCCGGAGATCATCGTGCTTGGCGGCGGCGTGAGCAGCATTGGCGATTTGCTCTTCAACCCAATGCGCGCAGCGATTGAGCGCCATTCGATTGACCGCTCTTACTGGGATACGCTGCAAATTCGCCAAGCCGAACTAGGCGAAAACGTCAGCGTGGTCGGCGCGGCGGCGCTGGTAGTGACGAAAGGCGGCATGGAAGATGTCGCCGCTGTCGCGCGTAAGCTCGACAAAGATTAAGTCGCTTCCCAGAAGCCTCAATTCGACGGGACGACCCTGCTCTCAACGGTCGTCCCGCTGACCTTTCCGCACTAGAATTTGTGTTCTATTATATCAGAACTGTGTTGGAAATTTCAATTCCGCGTCGCGCCTGATTGAACCGTGTTGCACGCTGTGTTACAATTTCTTCTATGCTAATGTTACTCGACTACCGTGTGCGGCAGCGTGATTTCCTGCTGGAAATCTCGCGCGCGATTACCGCTCAACTCGATTTGAGCGAGGTGCTTCGGCGCGTCCTCAATGCGTCGGTCGCCATGCTCGGCGGTCAGGTCGGGTTAGTCGCGCTGCGCGACGTGTCTGATGTGTATCACATCCGCGCGACCGTCGGTGTTGATTCGGAGCGCATTCCCACGCTCGATGAGCAGCTTGCCAAGATTTTTGAACTCGAAAACCCGGAATATGATGCACTTGACGCACAGCTTCGCGAAATGGCGTCGGAACTCGATAAGCGGCTGCGCCAGTCGTTCGCTCTGCCGCTGATCTTCGCCGGAGAGCCGCTCGGTCTGCTGATCGTGTTTCGCAGCCAAGTGGCAACCGCGACGCCTGACGATGTGCAAGTGCTGCAAAGTTTCGCGGATCAGGCGGCGATTGCCGTGCATAACGCGCAGTTGTACGAGCGGATCGATCAGGAACGCAAACGGCTGGCGGCGATTGTGCAGCACAGCGCCGACGGCGTCATGATCCTCGACGCGAAAGGACGTATTCTCTCGTTCAACCGTGCTTTGGAGCGCATGACGGCATGGCACGCTCCCGACGCGATTGGCTTGGACTACAGCGAGGTCTTCCAGTGGAAACGGCTGGAGAGCATTGACCTCAAGCAGGCGATGGAGCAGGGTTACCCGTTCCAGACTGATGACGATCAGCCGAATACGCTGTATGTTGAAGGCGATTTGCTGCGTCGTGATGGACTGTCGGTGAGCCTCGGCGT
>JACSRG010000128.1 GCA_014879865.1 Anaerolinea sp. | reverse complement strand
CTCCAGCCGATCAGTATCCCGGTGCTGTCGGATATTCCGGTGGTCGGCGAAGTGCTGTTCGAGGGACGACCGATCTTCTACAGCATGTTCATCCTGCTGATCGTGACGCATGTCGTGCTGTTTTACACGCGCTGGGGCTTGCGCACGCGCGCCGTCGGCGAAAACCCGCGCGCGGCGGATTCGCTCGGCATCAACGTGATCCGCAACCGCTGGATCAACGTGATCATCGGCGGGCTGATTGCGGGCTTGGCGGGTGCGTGGTTCTCGCTGGAAACGAACGGCTCGTTCGACGACAACATGACCAGCGGACGCGGTTTCATCGCGCTGGCGGCGATGATCTTCGGCAAGTACACGCCGATTGGCGCGTTCGGCGGCGGGCTGCTGTTCGGCTTCTCCGATGCGCTCGGTCAGCGTTTCCAGTTCTTAGGCGTCCCGGTGCCGCCGCAGTTCTTGCAGATGGTGCCGTACATCATCACGATTGTCGTGCTGGCGGGCTTGGTCGGGCGGGCGGTCGCGCCGAAAGCCGACGGCGTACCCTACGATAAAGAAGGGAAGTAGCCGCCTTCATTGTTCGAGGACGAGGCATCCTCGTCCCTACGAACTATTGGTCTTACGTATAATTGAATAGTGGACGACACACGGGGGCGGATCGATGCACATTCTGGCGATCAACGGCAGTCATCGCGGCGACAGAGGCTGGACACGTTTCCTCATCGACTGTTTGGCGCGTGGCGCGACCGAAGCGGGGGCGACCTGCGAAGTGGTCACGCTGGCGAAGCTCAAGATCAACCGCTGCCTCTCCTGCTACCAGTGCCAGCAGGACGCGCACCATCTCCACTGCGTCTACGAGGACAAAGACGACGCCGCCGGGGTCATGGCGAAAATGGCAGCCGCCGACCTGCTGATCTACGGCACGCCGATCTACATGATGTCGCTGTCCAGCCTGCTCAAGACGTTTCTGGATCGCCTGTACTCGACCATGCACATCGCGGATATGCAGCTTTCAGAGAGCGGCTTGGTGCATCACCACATCAACCCGGCGATCTCGTCCAAGCCGTTCGCGGCGCTGATCGTCAGCAGCAACATCGAGGATGCGAGTTGGCACAACGCTGCGCATTACTTCCGCCTGTATGGGCGCTTCATGAACGCGCCGCTGCGCGGACTGCTGATTCGCAACGCGACGCCGCTGCTCGATGCAGCGCGCGACCCGGACAAAGCCAAGCGCCTGCCGAAGGTTGCACAGGTCTACTCAGCCTACGAGCAGGCAGGGCGCGAACTGGCGCGCGAACAGGCGATCAGTCCGTTCACACTGCGCCGCGCTAATCAAGAGATCGTCCCCGTGCCGCTGTTCGGGCTGCTCAAACACTTGCGCCCGGTCAAACAGTTGGTGATCGAAAATACTGCGAAGTACACGGCATAAAGGAGTGAAGTAATGCCGATCACGATTGAAACGCTCACCGACGATCAGCGCGTGTGGGCGCACGAGATCATCGAAGACAACTGGGGATCAACGCGCATGGTGTCGCGCGGTGTGCTGTACGACGTGACGACGTTTCCGGGGTTGGTCGCCGTGCTAGACGATCAGCGCGTCGGCTTGCTGACGTACCGCATCGAAGCGGGCGAATGCGAGATCATGTCGCTCGACAGTCTGGTGGAAGGGCACGGCGTCGGGACGGCGCTGCTGGCGGCGGTCGCGGAGATCGCACGGGCGGCGGGCTGCCAGCGCCTCGTGCTGATCACCACCAACGACAATACGCACGCCTTCCGCTTCTATCAGCGGCGCGGTTGGCGGTTGTGCGGGGTGCGGGTCGGCGCGGTTGACGACGCGCGGCGGCTCAAGCCGGAAATCCCGCTGATCGGCAATGACGAAATCCCGATCCACGACGAAATCGAATTGGAGTACTGCCTGTGATCATCACGCATTTGATTCAGCGCGCCGACTGGGAGCGCGCGCAAGCCGTCGGGACGTATCACGCGCCGTCGCTGGATACGGAAGGTTTCATCCATTTCAGCACGCCGGAACAGGTCGCGCGGACGGCGACTCGCTTCTATGCGGGCGTCGGTGGGTTGGCGCTGCTGGTCGTAGAGACGGACAAGCTGACGGCGCGCTTGGTGTTTGAAGCGCCGAGTCACCCGACGCATGATGGTGAATTGTTCCCGCACCTGTACGGCGACCTCAACCTCGACGCGGTCGTGCGGGTGATCGACTACCCGCCGCAGCCCGATGGGTCGTTCGCGCCGCCGGAGGGAATTGACTAACTTTTGGACACCTTCGACCTCGCCTTTGGACTCGCGCCGCAGGTTATTCGGTTCGCACGCTCGTTTACAGATCGCAGAACGCTGTGCTGGCTTGATTGGGAAGACTGGATGTATGTTAATGCGGATGGAAGCTTCATTCGGCTGATGGATGCTGGCGAATTTCGCGGATCGTTCGCCGGTATTCTTACCCGCTACTTTGCCAGATTCGCTCAAGGTAAGCTAAAATTCAATCTAACCGGCATGGATGCGAGCGAACCCGCATCATTGACAACATGGGAATTAGAAACGCTGTTGAGAGATTACCGGGCGCGTACTACTTTCTACGTGCATAGTGTTGAACGTGGTGCGTTCATCGAGCTAATGGGAGAAGACTTATCCTATCAGCTTCGGCAGATATTTGGTGAAGAGGCATAATCATGGTGAATAAGACGTGGGATTCACTGGTCGATGAGTATCATGACCTGATTGACTATGCTGGTCGTGTCGAGTATACGCTTCATGCAGAAGCGATGCTGCGCATCCTTCCCGATTTGCGCGAGCATTTCAGCCAACCGGACATCATCAAGCATACATCTCATACAACCTTGACCTTGCAAGTGCCTCCTAATCCGGTACAGCTCTGTGTATGGGGCGAAGGCAGTGGCAAGTTTCGCATCTATTTGTACCAATATGATCGCAAAGAAGCCATCAGCAGGGTGTTTCAAGAACGGATCGTGAACGAAGCTGAAGTCATCGCCACCATTGCCGAATTTCTGCACATGCTGCGTCACCCTGAACCTAGTGTCAGCTAGGATGAGTTGAATGGTCGCTGTGCTGCCTAGTTTCAGCTTACCCGTGCGTGATGTTTTCCGGCGGGTGTAGCATCAGCGCCATGCGTTCGAGGTCGTAGTACGCGCCGCCGAACTTCAATACGCGCGGATCGATGCCATAGGGTACGAAGCCCAAGCCGATATACAAGCGCCGTGCCGCCTCATTGCCGACCGTCACGGAGAGGTGCAGTTCCTCGACATCGGGGATTGTCCTGACGAAGGCGATCACCTGCTCCATCATCGCTTTGCCGACGCCGCGTCCGCGCATCTCCGGCGCGACGTAGACCTGATGGATTTGCGCGCGGTGACGAACTTTGGCGCGGTTCTCCTGATAGAACACGCTCGACAAACCCACCTGCTGACCGTCGATGAACACGCCGAAGATCGGATTGTAGGGCATGGTGTGGGCGATTCGCTGGCGGGCGGGTTCGAGCGCGAACATGTCGGGGTCTTCGGCGGACGCGCCATAGGCGGTCGGTTCTTCGGTCAGGGCGCGCCGCCAGATGGCGACATACGACTCGGCATCATCCGGTACAAGCGGTCGAATGTCCATGTATATCCTCTAGTCAATCAAATGGGAGCAACTGATCACTCTGCTCGGTACGTAGGGCAATTAGGCTTTGCGCAAAACCAATAAATTCATCTCGGAAATAGGCGAGAGCTGCGGAGACAGCAAGTAGGAAAATCGAGCGCGGCTCGTGAATCGGATTAAGTGGGTCAATTGCCCAGAAAAACGTCTGTATCAATGCCATGACGCCTATCGAAGCCTGCACGAGGAATACACGCCGCAGAGACTGAATGTAATCTTCTTCTTCTGGTGTGAGATAAAGCCAGATCACAAACGCGAGCAGACTCAAGATGACGCATACGGATAACGCCGTGAATGCTGTCGAAGAGACATACTGTGCCGAGTCAAGCACAAGCCCGCCACAGACAAGAACTACTGCGTAGAAAGCAAGCAGGAACGCGGTAAGGAAAAGCACGATGCCGTTCGTTAGCATAATACCTAAACGACGACCGTACCGTTTGACCATACGATCTTCAAGCGATCCGGGTCGGGCGGGTGTATCACGCAATCTCTGTTTTGGTTTTCGTTCCGCAGTCGTCATGGCGTCTAAGGTAATCCCTCAAATGCTAAGAGCTATAATAGCAGTATAGCATTTCGGCGAGGGAACGCAGAATCACTTCCCCTTATTTTGGGGTATCACTCGATCTCGAACAGGCGCAGCAGCTTGAGTGCGACCTGCAAATTCATGCGCAGCCCCGGATCGCCCAAATCCCAGTCGGTGATCTCGTGGATGCGCTCCAAGCGGTAATTCAACGTGCTGCGATGGATCGACAGCACTTCCGCCGTTTTGACGCCGTTGCCGCCTGCATCCAAGTACGCTTCGAGCGTATGGAATAGGTCTGCCTGCTGCTCCTGCACCAGCTTGAGCAGCAGCGGCACATGCGGATTGCCCGTCAGTGCGCCTTTGCCCGCCTTGTACAGCGCGTACAGGTAGCCGAGGTCATTAAAGCGGACAGTGCCCCGCTGATCTTTGAGCCGCCCGCTGATCGTCAGCGCGTCGCGGCATTGATCATGCGCTGCGGCGACGCGATTCGCGCCGCGATTGACCGCGCTCACGCCGATGCGCACGTCGCTCAGGCTGTCATGGATCGCGGTGGTGATCGCGTCGATGTCGGCTTTGGCGCTGGCAAGCATCAGCACTTCGCCCGCGAACTGCCCGACCACCCCGCGCCACTTCATCGCCAGCGCGTTGATCCGGCGGTAGATGTGCAGCACACGCGGCGATCCGGCTTCCTCGTCCTGCACCAGCAGCATGACGAACGGCGCGTTGAGATCGACGCCGAAGCGCAGCGCTTGATCGCTGAGAACGGTTTCACGCCCGCCCTCGATCAACTGGGTGAGCAATCCCCCTTTGAGCGACGCTTCGGCATTCTGGATCGCTTCTTGATGCAGCAGCATCAGTGCCGCAATCGTCGCGCCGATCTCGATTGCCATCGCGTCGAGCGTCGAGAGCGGGCGATCATCCGCGATGATCCACACGTAGCCGTAGATGTTGCTGTGGACGACAATCGGCGCGAGAATGCGCTCCATCTCCAAGCCGACATCTGCCATCTGCGGGATGTGAACCGGGCGTTTCGTCCGGCGGATTTCGCCGAGAATGCCGCGTTCTTCGAGCGCTGTGACCAAACGTGGATCGGTTCTGCCTTCGCTCAGGGTATAGCGGCGCGCCTCGTCCACGTCGGCGATGTTGTGGCTCGCCAGCGCCTCGAAGCGCTCGTTTTCGATGCTCACCGACTGCCCGACCAGACCCGCCAGCGTCACCGCCAACTGGGGCAGGTTGCCGCCCTGCAAGACGAGCAGCGTCAGCGCGCGGTGAATGGTCAACGCGCGCTCCAACATGCCCATCTGTTTCTGGCTGATCTGCTGGTTGGTGGCGCGGGCAATATCGACAAAGCGCGCCTGATACGGGACTTCGATCAGCGGGAAGCGATGCGCGTCTGCGACTTCGCGCATATGCGCCGGGGCGTGGTCGATGTGCCGCCCGACCGCCAGCGCCAGCGCCGCGACGCCTTTTTCCGCCATCGCGTGGACGTAACGTTCCTGTTCGTCGGGCGTTTGCGGCAGATTGAGCGCCGTCGTCAGCACGAGTTCGCCGCCGTTCAACCACTGCGGCGCGTCAGGGACACTGGAGACATGCACCCACGTCACCTGACGGTCTAAACCGGATGCGCCAGCGACGACGTGCGCGCCCTGCAATTCGGGAAGTTCGAGCGTTTCGGAGACAGTGAGCAT
>JACSRG010000557.1 GCA_014879865.1 Anaerolinea sp. | reverse complement strand
CGCGCTACGGCTCAGACCGATTCTCGGTCAGCCACTTCCACATGATCGCCAGCGCGACCACGTCGGCGCGCTGGTAGTTGGCGGCACGCATCAGCGCGTATGGATCGTCGTCCAACAGCCATTGGCGATAATCGCGATAGGCGGCGTCCCAAGCATCGTATTCGTCCCACTCGAAGCCGAGCCAGCGAGCCACGACCTTGAGCGATGCGCCGTAGACCGGGAAGCGCACGCAGCTTTTGTAGCTGTGGTGCAGATCGTACATACGCATGTCGAGCTGCTCTTTGACCTCGTCAGGCGCTTGAGCGCGCATCACCCCGGCGTCGAAACCTGTCCAGTGATAGATGCGCGCTGCCAGCGGATTCAGTTCCGAGAACAGCCGCCAGCCGGTGTCGCCATCCTGCACGGTGATCATCACACGCCCGTCGGGCAGGGTCGCCTCGCCGTTGCGATGCGCGACGATGATATTCTGCGCATTCCCGTCGTGGTCGCACCAGCCCCATGACCACACTCGCCCCGTGAACGGGTCGGTTTCAATGTCGAACATGATCCCATTTTCGAGACAGTCGCCGGGCAGCGGGCTAAACCAGATCGCCCGCTCCTCCACATAGGCGCGCGCGCAGGCATGGATCGCCGGGGCAGTTGATTTGATCCCCTTGAAGCGCCGGAGGTCGTCGGGTTGCATCGCCGCGATTTGATGCAGGCTGGTGATCCCGTTCGCCTGTAGATGCTCACGGGCTTGGCGGCTGACGCCGGAAAGTAGGCTGATTGGGAGGTTTCGATTCATCATGGTTATCGCACTTTCACATCAGCTTATTATGCCGCTTTTTTGCATCCTTGCGCTATAATCTGCTTTATGTCAAATGTTATTACAATTGAGGAAGTATGACCCTACACATCGGCTTGCTCCTTGTGATTGTCGTCGTGTCGCTTGTGCTGTTTGCGCTGGAGCGTGTGCCGGTGGACGTGATCGCCATTGGCGTGATGCTCGCTTTGATTTTCTCCGGGATGCTGACGCCCGAAGAAGCCTTTGCGGGGTTCGGCAGCAGCACCGTCCTGCTGATTCTCGGCTTGCTCATTCAGACGGAGGCGCTCACGCGGACGGGCGTGGTCGATTACGCGGGCAGGCTGATCTACCGCTATACGGGCAGCAGCCCGAACCGCGTGCTGCTGATCATCATGCTGGCGTCGGCGGTCGTTGGCGCGTTCATGAGCAACACCGCTTCGACGGCGTTTTTTGTGCCGCTGGTGATCGGGATCGCGCGGCGTTCCAAGTTGAGTCCCGCGCTGCTGTTGATGCCGCTGGCGTTCGCGTCGATCTTGAGCAGTTCGGTGACGCTCGTCAGTACGTCGAGCAACATCCTCATCAGTGGACTCATGAGGAATTACGGACTCGCGCCGATGGGGATGTTCGAGTTAGCGCCTGTCGGTCTGCCGATTGTAGCCGTCGGCATCGCCTATATGTTCTTTCTCGGCAAGCGGCTCATCCCGGATCGGTTCGCGCCGGAGGAGATCGAAGGCGGGCTGGAGTCGCGCCTGTACGTGACGGAGCTCATCATCTCGCCGGAGTCGCCGTTCATCGGCAAAACCTTAGGCGAATCGGCAATCGGGCGCGATCTCGATCTGCGTGTGCTGCGCATCGTACGCGAAAAGAAGCGCTATCTCGTCCCGCGCCAAGAGCAAGTGCTGGAACATGACGACGTGCTGCTGGTCGAAGGTGGGCGCGATGAAATCCTCAAGGTCAAAACGATGAACGGGGCGGACATTAAAGCCGACGCCAAATTATCCGACCCGGAACTTGATCTGGAAGACTTGGGCTTGGTCGAAGGCTTGATCCTGCCGGGCTCGCCCTTGATCGGGCGTACACTCAACGGCATCCGCTTTCGTGATCGCTACGGGCTGCAAGTGCTGGCGATCAACCGGCATGGACAGTCGCTGCGCCGCAAACTCAGTCTGATTCGCTTGGAATTGGGAGACTCGCTGCTCATTCAAGGCGAAGGAGAGCGGATCGCGCAGCTTGAGCGCGATGACATCATCCGCATTCTGGAAACGGGCGAACCGCTCATTCCCAACCCGCAGCGCGCGCGGCTCGCCATCAGCATCTTCGTCGGTTCGCTTGCGCTGGCGGTCTTCTTGAATGTGCCGCTGGCGGTCGCCATGCTGATCGGCGCGCTGCTCGTCTTCCTGACGCGCTGTGTCACGCCGGAAGAGGCATATCGCAACCTCGAATGGAAGGCGATTATCTTGATCGGCAGTATGCTGGCGCTCGGCGTGGCGATGGACAAAACCGGGACGGCGGATTACCTCGCCGGGGTGCTGGTCAATCTCGTGGGCGAGGCGTCGCCGCTGTTGATTCTGACGGGGTTTTTCATCATCACCGTGCTGCTGACTCAGCCGATGTCGAATCAAGCGGCGGCGGTGGTCGTCGTGCCGGTCGCGCTGCAAACCGCGCTTCAGCTTCAGCTTGATCCGCGCCCCTTTGCGATGATGATCGCGGTGGCGGCGAGCTGTTCGTATCTCACCCCGCTCGAACCTTCGTGTTTGATGGTCTATGCGCCGGGACGCTACAAATTCGTGGATTTCCTGAAAGTCGGGTCGATCCTCACCGTGCTGATCTACTTCATCGCCATTTTGATCGTTCCGACGATCTGGTCGCTCACGCCATGAAGCGAACGGATGTATAATCATGAAGCAGCATCGACGGGGCGATCACATTGGTCGCCCTTCACCGTAGGTAGGAGAAGTGAGTATGACCCAGCCGTCGCGTCCGCTGGCGGATCGCATCCGCCCGGAGACACTCGAACAGTTCATCGGACAGGCGCACCTCGTCGGCGCGGGCAAGCCGATCTATCAGGTGATCAAGACCAACCGCGTCCATTCGATGATCTTGTGGGGGACGCCCGGCGTCGGCAAGACGACCTTAGCGCGCATCATCGCGCACTCGACCGGACGCCCGTTTTACGAATTGTCGGCGGTCAGCGCCAGCAAGGACGATGTGCGCGCGATTGTCGAGCGGGCGCGGCGCGAACGCTCCGGCGGTCAGCGCGACCTATTCAGCCTCAACCAGCCCGCCGAGGTCAAACCCACGCCGATCCTGTTCCTCGACGAAATTCACCGCTTCAACAAGGCGCAGCAGGATTTTCTGCTGCCGTACATCGAAGATGGCACGGTAGTTCTGATCGGCGCGACGACGGAGAATCCGAGCTTCGAGGTCATCCCGGCACTGCTGTCGCGCGCGCAGGTGTTCGTCCTCGAACCTCTGTCTGACGACGACATCCGCCTGATCATTCGGCGCGGCATGGAGACCCTCGGCGTCACCGTGACCGACGAGGGAATCGACTTTCTGACCAACTACGCCGGAGGCGACGCGCGCCAATCGCTGAATTTGCTCGAAGCAACGGCGCAGTTGTACGCGCCGCCGACTTCGCCCAAGCGCGAGATCACGCTCGAACGGCTCAAGGATTCGCTGCAATCCAAGCATTTGCGCTACGACAAGCAGGCGGAAGAACACTACAACACGATCAGCGCGTTCATCAAGTCGATGCGTGCCAGCAACGTCGATGCGGCGCTCTACTATCTGGCGCGCATGGTTGATGCGGGCGAAGACCCGAAATTCATTGCCCGCCGCATGGTGATCTTCGCCAGCGAGGATGTCGGCGTAGCGGATGTGAACGCGCTGGTCGTTGCCAACGCAGTTTTTCGCGCCGTTGAAGTGATCGGCTACCCGGAATGTCAGATCAACCTCGCTTACGGCGCGGTGTATCTGGCGCAAGCGCCGAAAAGCCGTCAGTCATGCGATGCCTTTTTCCGCGCACTGGAAGATGTGAAAGAGCGGGGCAATCTGCCGATTCCGCTCAAACTGCGCAACGCCCCCACGCAGTTGATGAAAGCACACGGCTACGGCAGCGACTATCAAATGTACGACACGGGCGATTTGCTGCCCGACGCCCTGCGCGGCAAACGCTATTTTGAGCCGTAAGCTGTAGGGAAAAATGCGCGAGTCAAGCTTGATCTTGACCGAGACTCCGCGCGCCTTTATAATGTCCACCCTATTGGTGGTAGCCGCCGACCTGCCCTGCGGTCGGCTTTGCGAGTCTGAGGAGCAAGTCCGTGGGTCCCCTACCGAAGAGAAAACATTCGCGCAGTCGTCGCAACCGTCGTCGCGCGCATGATTCGCTGTCGCTCAAGCATCTCGTGCGCTGCGAAAACTGCGGCGAGTATCACGTCGCGCATCACCTCTGCCCGAACTGCGGCACGTATCACGGCGAGACACGCGTCGAGGTCGAAACCAAATAGGTTTTTTGGCGATTTTGCCCAACAGAGAGCCATCCCCGGATGGCTTTTTTGTTGCTTATCAGGAATTTCTAATTTTCGGTACTTGCTTTGTTTAACATTTCGGCTATGCTTTTCCGTGTGCGCCTTTTCACAGACAGCGGAGTGTACTTCCGTATATGGATTGGTCGAATGTAGCATTTGTGTTTCCCGGTCAGGGTTCACAGGTTGTCGGCATGGCGAAGGATATTGCGGACGCGTATCCGGCGGCGCACGACGTGATCCAGCAGGCTGATGCAATTCTGGATTTCCCCCTCTCGGCGCTCATGTTCAGTGGCGCTGAAGACGTGCTCAATGACACCATTAACACGCAGCCCGCGCTGTTCGTCAGCGGGATTGCGATCCTCCACGCATTGAAAACCGAACTACCGGACGCGCAGCCTGCGTTTGTGGCAGGGCACAGTCTTGGCGAATTCACCGCTCTGGCAGCCGCCGGAGCGCTCAGCTTCTCGGATGGTCTGCGCTTGGTACGCGAACGTGGTCGTTTGATGAAAGACGCTGGCGACGCGCAACCCGGCGCGATGGCGGCGATCCTCGGACTCGACGCCGATCGTGTGCGGGATGTGTGCGCACAGGCTGCCGCCGAAACGGGCGGTGTGCTCGTGCTGGCAAACGACAACTGCCCGGGGCAGGTCGTGATCTCCGGGGAGAATGCTGCGCTGGATCATGGGTTGGTACTGGCGAAGTCGGCTGGCGCGAAGAAAGCGATCAAGCTGGCGGTGAGCATCGCGGCACATTCGCCGTTGATGCAAAGAGCTGCGGCGCGGTTTGCCGAAGCGCTCGCCAACACAGAATTCAAGCAGCCTGTAGTCCCGGTATATGGAAACGTCAGCGCTGCGCCGCTGACCGGAGTAGATGCGATCCGGCACGAACTTGAAACGCAGTTGACCCAATCGGTACGCTGGACGGAGTCTGTGCAGCGGATGGTCGCCGATGGAGCAAATGTGTTCGTCGAATTTGGACCCAAGGATGTGCTGACGGGATTGTTGAAACGGATTGACGGCACGAAAACTGCTGTCGCCATCAACAGCCTGAATAATCTCCGTCAGTTCCTGGAAAAAACCTAGCGCCACACGCGTTCTTGGTAACAAGTTTGTTGTAATGTCAAAAGGAGTTTCTCCTTTTCGTCATTTTATTTGCTTGGCTGTAAAAGCTGATCCACACGGAGGGGAAGGATGTCACGAGTTCGTTGGGGTTTCGTAGTAGTCATGCTGCTGGCGCTGGTCGTCGCAGCGTGCCAACCGGCTGCCACGCCGACGCCGACCGCGCGCCCGACGACGGTGCCGGCGACGGAGGTACCTGCGCAGGTGGCAACAGAAGAAGCGACCGAAGAAGCGGTTGCGACTGAAGAAGCTGCTGCGACCGAAGAAGCGACCGAAGTCGCTGCCGAAGAAGCGACGGCTGAAGCTGTGACGGAAGCAACCGAAGAAGCAATGGTTGCGACTGAAGAAGCTGCTGCGACCGAAGAAGCGACTGAAGTCGCCATCGTCCCGACCGAAGTCCCGCCGACGGAAGTGCCGCCGACTGTCGAACCGACGGT
>JACSRG010000186.1 GCA_014879865.1 Anaerolinea sp. | reverse complement strand
CGATCCTCATGAGGATCGCCCGTTTTTCGCAAACTGCTGCCGGCGCTGAAATCAGCCGGTTGCGCCTGCTTCGTCATACAGTAGATTCACGCTGTCCGAGGCGAGGATGCTGCCATCGACCGCCGAGGTTGTGAACGCAATGACCGTGATCCCCGTTTGCGGCAGAATATTCGACAGTTCAAGCGTGATCGTCCATGTGCCGTAGTCCGTGTCTTCGACCGGGGTCAGCGTGCGCGGTTGTTCGAGCAGGATGTTCCCTTGATCATCGACCACCTGTACCGTGACCATATCACCTGAATTCAGGTCGGCGCGCCCGGCAATGGTCAGGGCGTTGCCCGGTAGGATGATGCTCCCCGGCAGCGGCGTCGTGATCTGGATGAAGTTGGACAGCGCCGTCGGATCGCCGAATGTCACCAAGCGGCGCGCTTCGGCGATGATGCTGCCATCCTGCGCCGACGTCGCAAAGGCGTGGATCGACCCGCGCGTGCCTGCCGCCGCGCTGATGTCGAGTTCGACCTGCCAGTTCCCCTCACCGCCCGTTCCGGCATCCGGGCTGTCGATGATGGTCGCCGTTTCCGCCAGCAGATTCCCTTCATCGTCAGAGACGCGCACGATCACCGTGCCTTCAAACAGGCGTGCGCCGTAGCCGGTGATGATCAGCGGTTCGCCGAGCGGGATGACGGCGTAGGGCAGCGGATCGATGATCGTGATATACGGATCAGCCGATGACTGATTCAGGACGACGTTGACCGCATCCGCAGCGACGACGCTGCCATCTTCCGGCGACGCGATGTAGGCATAGACCGTCCCGCGCGTACCGGCGGGCACACTGGCGGGGTCAGCGAAGGGCAGTACGACCTCGAAGGTCGAGTCTTCGCCGTTCGCGTCCGGCATCAGAACGGCGACCTGCTCGACGTACACGGCGTTGTTCGTATCGAGCAAGCGCACGACGATCTCTCCGCCGTTCAAGCCCACAACCTGACCGCGCACAGTCGGGCTGGCAAGCACGAACGTGCGGTTTTCGACCGGCAGATCGATGATCAGGTCCACGTCGCCGGTGATTGGCGGCATGGGTGCGCCGGGGGTACGGGTCGGGGCAGGGGTATTCACACCACCGCCCGTGCTGAAGGTCACGGGGATTTGCGCATCCGCGACGGTGACGCCGTTCGCATTGACCGCGTAGGCGTAGATCAGACCGCGCGTCGTCCCCGGGACGTTGACCGTCAGGGCAGCCTGCCAACCGCTGTCGCCGGAGGCATTCGGCGCGCCAGCGATCACGACTTGCTGCGCGATCACGTCACCGCGCTCGGTGAGTGCACGCACGACGATGCTGCTTCCGGCAATGCTCCGTCCGATGCCCGTCACGGTGATGCGCGCATCGGTGTTCAAAATCGCGTTCGGCTGCGGCGAAGTGATGCGGACGAACGTCGTGGTGGTGGTCGGCGGCGGCGCTGGCAGGCGCGGCACGCGCAGTTCTTGCCCGGTGCTGATCACGTTGGTGTTGGCGAGGCAGTTGCCGAGCGCCAATTCATTGATGGTGCTGCCAACGCGGTTGGCGATGCGGAAGAGCGTATCCCCCGCCTGTACGATGTAGAGGAACCAGTCGGAACGCACCACGCACGGTCCGCCGTAGGTTACGTCGATGCGGCTGGTGGCGACGACCATGCCATCGCCGGGGCGTGTCGCAAAGGCGTAGATCGAACCGCGCGTCCCGGTCGGCACGTTAACCAGCAGGTTGACTAACCAGTTGCCCGCTCCGTCAGGAATCGCGTTCGCTTCCGCCAGCACATCGCTGTTGGCGTTGAGTGCACGCACGACCAGCCCATTGGCGAACAGGTTTGTCGAGACGCCCGCGACCGGCACGACGACGCCTGTCGGGAAGATCGAGTTCTGCACAGGCGTGGTGATGGTGATGCTGGACGGCGGGGTTGTAGTCGCCGTCGCGGTGCGGGTGGTGGTTGGGGTCGCGGTCGCAGTGGTCGAAGCCGTTGCCGTCGCTGTTAACGTCGCCGTTGCCGTAAGCGTTGCCGTCGGCGTGGTCGTCGTGGTTACGGTGGCGGTAGCGGTTGGCGTTGCCGGAGTGCCCCAGATCACGTCAATCGGACCGCCGACGGCAAGCACCGAACCGTCACCAGTCCGCCCGTAGGCGATGATGTTACCGGGCGTACCCGGCTCGACAAAGCCCATGATGTTGAAATCCATGTCGTTCGCTGTCCACGTTCCCGACCCATCCAGACTCAGCGTCCGTTCTCCGGCGACCGGATCGTTATCGACATCGCTGTCGAGATCGTTCAGCCGCAGTTGGACGAGAATGTTCGAGCCGTCCGGTAATCCACCATACGAGCCGGAGACATCGATCAACTGGTTCGTATCGACTGTGCTGTTGAATAACGGACTGGCAATTGTCACCGTCGGGACTTGGACTTCACCTTGTGTAAAGCCAACTCCCGCCCCGATCAACAGGGCAAAGGCTAACAGGATTAATCCGAGTTTTGACATGGCTGCTCCTTGTGAACTTGCACACTTATACTCATTAGACGCTGTTTTTCGCAGGAATGATCCCTACCACATCCCTACGCGCGCGTGAGAAGAATCTAACTCTCTATTGTCCGGCGGTTCGCGCAAACATGCAATTTTGGTTTAGAATAGGTTAGATGGAAGTGTACTTCCCACCTAGCGAAATCAGTGCCGCCGATCATGAATACTCCGTACGACCTCAGCCGCTGCCGCGTCCTCCTCGTCGACGACTCACTCGAGTTTCTCGGCGTGCTTCAGCGCATGCTCACTGCAGAAGGCTACCCGGTGGTCACCGCCGCCAGCCGCGCCGAAGCGTTAGCGCATTTTGAACGCGAGACGTTCCATGTCGCCGTCGTCGATGTGCGGCTTGTCGAGGATGACCCGCTCAACCGCGAAGGGCTGCTGTTGATGCGGGAACTGCGCGCGATTGATCCGTGTGTTGGGGTGATCATTCTCACCGTCCATGCCGATGTGCAGATCGTGCGCGAGGCGCTCCAGCCGCTTCCTGAAAAGAGCGTGTTTGAAATCCCGCGTGTGCTGGCGTCCGAATTCCTCGATAAATCGCCCGAGTCGCTCAAGCAGCTTCCCGATACTGTCAGCCGGGTGTTTCAGGAAGTCGCGCGGATCAACTGGGGACTGCACATCGACGATCAGCAAGGACTGCTGCCGAGTATCGCCAATAACCTGAGCTTGAACGCGGCAAGCGGCGACGATGTGCGCGACGAACTGGAAGTCCTGCTGCGCAAACTGTTTGCCGACTGGGAGCGAATCAGCGTGCAGCCGATTGCGCCGGGGGACGCGGGCAAAAGCAAAGCCCATGTGCTGCGCGTGCTCCCCTTTAAAGAAGGTGCTGACGGTGCGACGGTGATCGCCAAGCTGGGCGAACACGCGTTGATCGAACGGGAAGTATCACGATTTCGCACGCATGTAGATCGCAAAATCCCCGGCAGTCGCTACCCGTCCGCGCTGACGCCCGTGCTGCGCACACGAAAACTCGGCGGGATGATCTATACCTTCTTGGGGATGGATCGCCATATCGCTGATTTGCGGCAGGTCTTTCAGCGCGTCAGCCGCCAAGACATTATCGAGCGGGTAATCGACAACCTGTTCAACGACACGCTGTCGTTACAACACCGCCGCACGCAGTGGTTGGCGCGGGATGCCGATATGCGTGCGATCTACGCGGATTTGCTGCGGCTGAAAGTCGATGAACTGGTCGCCAAGCAGGAAGAACTGCTCACGCTCGTCAAGGCGATCTATCGGGGCGCAGACGCCAAGAAATTCTGGCTGCGTGATGGCACGGGGCTGCTCAACCCGGTCGAATTCGCGTTCAACACGCCGATTATGTGCGATTACTATGAGGCGACCATTCACGGCGATCTGCACGGGCAGAATATCCTCGTCGATCATCACTGGGATACGTGGCTGATCGACTTTGCCAACACCGGCAAGGGGCCCGTGCTGCAAGATTTCGTCGCGCTGGAAACATGGCTGCTCATCACCAACATTCAGGTGAACGAGTGGACGCCGCTGTTTACATGGGGTAAGGCGCTGTATGCCTCGCGGGATGAGATGTTCCCCGCACTGCCCGACACGCTGGCACTCAACGACTCGATCCGCAAGGCGCACGACGCCATTTTAACCGTGCGCCGGATCGCCTTCGAGGGGCGGATCGGCGAACCGGAGAAAGCGCAGCGCGCCTACCTGATCGGCATGTTGTTCACCACGCTGCGCATGATGACGGTCAAGTTTTTGCCGCCGCTCAAACGCTTCCACGCGCTGACAACCGCCGCGTTGATCGCTAACTTGCTGGCGGATGTCCCGGCGGGGGCGCGCAAAACCGGACTCCTCGTGTAAAATCGGCTCAACCAAAAGGAGAAGTTATGGCGGCTGTAGTGAGCGAACCACAGACCGTGCGCGGGCTGTCTGGGAGTGAAGTCAGCGCGCGGCGCGCGCGTGGACAGGGCAATAACGTCAAACTGCAAACCGGGCGCACCTACGGTGAGATTTTGCGCCAGAACGTGTTTACGTTCATCAATATTGTGCTGTTCAGCATCGGCGCAGTGCTGATCGCATTAGGGCGCGTGGGCGATGCGGTCGTCAGCGTCGGCTTGATCGTGTTGAATGTCGCCATCGGCGTGTATCAAGAGGCGCGCGCCAAGCGCCAGCTTGACCAAATCGCGCTGCTGACGCGCCCGAAAGCCAGCGTGATCCGCGATGGCAAGGAACAAACGGTTGATCCATCAGAACTGGTGATCGGCGATGCGGTTCTCATCCGCGCGGGCGATCAGATCGTGGTCGATGGCACGATCTTGAGCGGCAAGATCGACGCCGACGAGTCGCTGCTCACAGGTGAAAGCGACCTGATCCCCAAGCAAACTGGCGATCAAGTGCTGTCGGGCAGCTTCGCCGTGACCGGTCAGGCGATCTACGAGGCAACGAAAGTCGGCGCGGACAGCTTCGCCAACAAGCTGACTGCCAGCGCGCGCGCCTTCCGCGTGATCAAAACGCCGCTTCAGCGCGATGTCGATTTCATCATCCGTCTGCTGATGGGTATTGCCATGTTCATCGGCTTCTTGCTGCTGATCTCGGTCATCCTGTACTCGATCCCGCTCGTGCGCAGTGTGCAAATGGCGTCGGTGATCGCCGGACTCGTGCCGAACGGCTTGTTCTTCATGGTGATCGTCGCCTATGCGATGGGCGCGCTCCGCATCGTCCAGCGCGGCGCGTTGATCCAGCAGTCGAACTCGGTCGAGTCTTTGAGCAACGTGCAGGTCTTGTGCATGGATAAGACCGGGACGCTGACCGCCAACAAGATCAACTTTCATGAAGTCCACCCGATCACGCTGGATATTGCGGGCGTAAAAGCTGCGCTCGGCGATTTCGCGCTCAACGCCACATCGCAGAACAAGACGGGCGAAGCAGTCGCGGCAGCGCTCCCCGGCGACAAGCGCCGCGTAGTCGATGAAGTCGCATTTTCGTCGGCGCGCAAGTGGAGCGCGCTGGCATTCGACGATCCCGTGCGGTGCGGCGTGTACGTGCTCGGCGCGATTGAGATGATCGAGCCCTATCTGCGCGGCGGCGATGACTTCGCGCTGCAAGTCAAGGTGTGGTCGGATGCAGGGTTGCGCGTGCTGCTGTTCGCGCATCAGCCCGACACGCTCAAGCTGCACGACTCGCTCGATCAGCCGGGACTGCCGAACGGCTTGATCCCGCTCGGCTTGATCGCCTTCACCGACGAACTGCGCCCCGGTTTGCAAGAGACGCTCAAGGGCTTCGCCGATGCCGGAATCCGCCTGAAAGTCATTTCGGGCGACAACCCGCACACGGTCGCTGCGCTGGCGAAACAAGCAGG
>JACSRG010000405.1 GCA_014879865.1 Anaerolinea sp. | reverse complement strand
ACCGTCACGCCGAGCGAATACAGGTCGCTGCGCGCGTCGAGCGGCTTGCCCTGCGCCTGTTCGGGACTCATGTAGCTCGGCGTGCCGACCGCGCCCTGTGTCGTGATCGTGCCGCCGATCTCGCTCGTCACGCGGGCGATACCGAAATCGGTCAGGTATGCGCCGCCGTTGTCGTCCAGCAGGATGTTCGACGGTTTAAGGTCACGATGCAGCACCCCTTTGCTGTGCGCAAAGTCGAGCGCGGGCGCGATTTGTCCCAGAATTTCGAGGATCGCCTCCAGCGACACCGCACCCGCCCGCAGGCGCGCATCGACCGAACCGCCCGTCAAATAGCGCATGACGATGTACGGTTGTCCCTCGTGTTCGCCGTGATCGTAGACCGGGACGATGCTGCGATGCTCCAGCGTGGAGACGATCTGCACCTCCCGGTTAAAACGCTGCATATAGGTGTCATCGTGGACGAACTGCCTCGGCAGCACTTTGAGCGCCACCAGCCGGTTCATGGAAAGCTGGTATGCCAAGTAGACCGTCGCCATGCCGCCATGCCCGATGACGCCTCGAATTTCATACCCGCCGATCCGCTTGCCGATCCATTCGTCCATGCCGCAACCCGGTTATGAAGACCTCGACATAGGATTATAGCGGTACGGGGAAGGTTCGGACAAACCGCGCACTCATGAGCAAATTCGTCCGTTGCCCACGCCTGACGGCTCAATACAGACCGGGCAGCCCGTGGGCGCGCTGGTTTTCCAGCCGGTAAAGGTGACGTTCGTAGTGATCGTGTCGCCGCCCGTGCTGGGTCCAACGGGACCGGGACCCGCCGCCACGCCCCACCAATTGTTGGTAGCGACGAAGGCTGCGCCGCCCGCATCACGGATCGCGGTTGGATTGTGCCCGACGATGCACGAATCGGTGATCGAATCGCTGTTGGTGACGGCGTTGGAGAAATAGGCGTTTCCGGTCGCCAGTGTGCCCGTATTGAACAGGAGTCGGCTGCCGGTGATCGTCACCGTGCCGCCGAAAGCATTGTAGATCGCCCCGCTGCCGGCGACTGAATGATTGTCACGGATGGTCGTGTTGGTGATGGTGAGCGTCCCGTGATCAAGCCAGATCGCCGCGCCCGACCCCGCTGAATTGTCGCTGATCGTGCTGTTCTCGATTGAACCGCCGTTGAGGAACTCGATTCCGCCGCCGCTGGCATCGGCGGTGTTGGCGGTGATGGTCGCGCCGCTGATCGCAATTCCGTTCGTGGAGAGGTACAGCCCGCCGCCGAAATTGTTGCCGATAGTGTTACCGCTCACCGTGCCGGTGAGTGTGCCGCTGCCCGCCTCCTGATACATGCCCCCGCCGCTGTTGCCGTTGGCTCGATTCTCGTTCAGCGCCCCTGCCATCAGGATCGTGCCATTGCGCATGTATATCCCGCCGCCGATGCTCGAACTGGTGTTGGATTCAACCGAAGTCCCCGCCTCGATTGACAGTTGAGCGGTCGTCCCCTGCATCGTGATCCCGCCGCCGCCCCACGCGCCGTTATCGCGCACCTGCGTGCCATTGGTCAGCACGGTGATCCCGTTGTTGAGGATGCCGCCGCCAAACGTCACCGATGCCGAATTCCAGATGCCGCCGTAGCGGATGGTCACGCCGCTGAATGTCCCCCAGCCATCGCTGTCAACGAAAAACACGCGATGGCTGACCGAGTTCTCGGCGCTCCCCGCTTGGATGAAGGTGGATGCTGCACCCGCGCCGGAGATCGTCACCTGCGAGTCGATTTGCAGATGGGTGCCAAGCGTCAGTTGGTATGTCCCGGCAGGCAAGCTGATCGTGTCCGTGCCGCTGCCCGCCGTACATCCGCCATAGGCGGCATCCGTATCGGCGGCTTGGATGGCTTCGCGAAGTGAGCACTCCGCGAGATCGGTATTATCTTCATCGTCGGTAGTCGTCACGTTAATCCCAAGGGCATTGACCGGGCTGATGGTGGCGACGACGGAACAGAGCGCCAACACACCAATGAACCAAAGATGTTTCGTCACAGGCAGTCTCCAAGTGAGCGCACGTTTCTCAGCGTCAGTATAGCGGGATTACGTTAACGCGCGTGTTAAAAAGCAACGTCTGTCATCCCGTGCCATCAGCACGTATAATGGGCGGCGTTTTGTCAACCAACCTATACGCGCAGGAAAGCTATGTATATCCTCGGAATCAATGCGTATCACGGCGGCGCGTCCGCCTGCCTCATTCAGGACGGCAAGCTGATCGCCGCCGCCGAAGAAGAACGCTTCAACCGGATCAAGTATTGGGCGGGCTTCCCCGTTCAGGCGATTCGCTACGTGCTCAGCGCCGCCAACATCACCGCCTACGAACTCGATCACATCGGCATTAGCCGCGATCCGAAAGCCAATCTGCTGCAAGCCGCGCTCTTCGCCTTCCGCCAGCGCCCCAGCCTCGACCTCGTGCGCGACCGCTTGCAAAACACGATGAAAGTCGGCACGCTCAAGACCGAATTCAGCAAGCACATGAGCGTCGGCGAACTCCGCGCCGAATTCCACAACGTCGAACATCACCGCGCACACATGGCATCGGCGTTCTTCGTCTCGCCTTTCCCGGACGCGGCGATCCTCTCGGTCGATGGCGCGGGCGATTTCGTCACCACCATGTGGGGGACAGGCTACGACAACAAGATCGACGTGAAGGACGAGATCAACTTCCCGCACTCGCTCGGCATTTTCTACACGGCGGTCAGCCAGTGGCTCGGCTTCCCCAAGTACGGAGACGAAGGCAAGGTGATGGGACTCGCGCCCTACGGTACGCCTAAATACCTCGATCTGATGCGCAAGATCGTCCGTGTACAGCGCGACGGTACGTTCGAGCTTGACCTCGACTATTTCGTGCATCACGCCGAGGGCGCGGGGATGTCGTGGGAGGGCGGCGAACCGACCATTGGCACGCTCTATTCCGCCAAGCTGGTCGATGTGCTCGGCACACCCCGCGCGCCGCGCAGCGAGATCACGCAGATGCATATGGATGTCGCCTCGTCGCTGCAAGTCATGCTCGAAGAAGCCGAATTCGCGCTGGTCGAGAAGCTGCAAAAGCAGACGGGTCAGCATGTGCTGTGCATGGCGGGCGGTGTGGCGCTCAACAGCGTGTTCAACGGTAAAATCCTGCCCAAGACCGCCTTCGAGGACATTTACATCCACCCCGCCGCCGGTGATGCCGGAACTGCCCTCGGCGTGTGCTATTACATCTACCACCAAGTCCTGAATCAGCCGCGCGCCTACGTCATGAACGACGCCTACACGGGACCCGAATACAGCAACGATCAGATTCGCGCCGAACTGGATCGCTACGGCTTGAAGTACGAGCCGTTCGAGTACGATCAACTGGTCAAGCGGGCGGCGCAAATCGTCGCCGACGGGAATGTGTTGGGCTGGTATCAGGGGCGCATGGAATGGGGACCGCGCGCGCTCGGCAATCGCAGCATCATCGCCGACCCGCGCCGCGACGACATGAAAGACATCCTCAACGCGCGCATCAAACACCGCGAGAAGTTCCGCCCGTTCGCGCCGTCGATCCTGCTCGAAGCGACCGGCGATTACTTCGACCAGATGTACCCCGATCCGTTCATGATCAAGGTCTACAACGTGCTGCCGGAAAAGCACAAGGAAATCCCCGCCGTGACCCATGTCGATGGCACGGGACGCCTGCAAACCGTGCAGAAGGAACACGCGCCGCTCTACTGGTCGCTGATCAACGCCTTTGGCGAATTGACCGGGACGCCCGTCATCCTGAACACGTCGTTCAACGAGAATGAACCGGTGGTGCAGTCGCCCGCCGAAGCGATTGACTGTTTCGCGCGCACGCACATGGATGCGCTAGCGATTGGCAACTACCTGACGGTGAAATAAGCAGTTTGTGAGCGCGCCGCCCCCTCCCGCCAGAGTCACGGTAATATTGAGATAGAAATAACGGGCTACATTATCGGAGGGATAGGCGTATGAAACCCAATATCGGATTGACCGACGATCAACGCGTAGGCGTGTGCGAAATCCTCAACGGGCGTCTGGCGGATGAATATGTGCTGTACACCAAGACGCGCAAATATCACTGGAACGTCACCGGGATTCACTTCGCTGAACTGCATGAATTCTTCGAGGAGCAGTACGACATCCTCGAGGCGGCGATTGACGAAATCGCCGAACGTGTGCGCCAGTTAGGGTTCATGGCAATCGGCACGCTCGACGAATTCAAGACTCTCAGCAAGGTGCAGGAACGCCCCGGACACAACCCGTCCGCGTCGGAGATGATCCGCGACCTGCTGCGGGATCACGAGACGATCATCCAGCAGCTCCGGCAGGATGTCGATACCACCGCCGAGAAGTATCACGACGCGGGCACGAGCGACTTCCTGACCGCGCACATGGAAACGCACGAGAAGATGGCATGGATGCTGCGCGCCCACCTCGAAGGCGAGAATGGCTAAAAGCTAGCCGCTTCTTTTGCTATAATCAGCCCGGTTGAGTACGAGGCTGATATGTCCCTAATCGTTGGCAGCAATCTGGCAAAAGAATTCGGCGCGGATGAAGTGTTCTCCGGCGTTAACATCGAGGTTCCGCACAAAGCGCGCATCGCGCTGGTGGGACCCAATGGAGCAGGCAAGACGACCCTGCTCTCGATCCTCATCGGCTTAGACACGCCGAGCGACGGGACAGTCAGCCGAGTCAAGAAGCTCAAAATCGGCTGGCTGCCCCAACGTCCCGAACTTTACGGCGACCATACCATCCACCAAGAGATGCTCTCCGCTTTCGCCGATCTGCGGGCGATGGAAGACGAACTCGCGCGCCTCGAAACCGCATTAGCGGATGCGGCGCAGCATGATCAGGTCATGGCGCAGTATGGCGAACTGCAAGAAAAATTCGAGGCGGCAGGCGGTTACACCTACGAACAGCGCATCAAAACCGTGCTGCACGGCTTGAGCTTCAAGCCGGAGGACTACGGACGGCGCATCGGTCAGCTTTCGGGCGGGCAAAAGACCCGCGTCATGCTCGGTCGACTGCTGCTGGAAGCGCCCGACGTGCTGGCGCTCGACGAGCCGACCAATCACCTCGACATCGACGCGGTGGAATGGCTCGAAGGCTTCCTCAACGAGTTCGAGGGCGCGGTGATCGTCGTCAGCCACGACCGCTACTTCATGGATGCCGTCGCGCAGACCGTATGGGAACTCGACTTCGGGTCGCTCGAAAGCTATCGCGGCAACTACAGCGCCTATGTCAACCAGCGCGACGAACGCCATGAGCGCATGCTCAAAGAGTACGAGGCGCAGCAGGAATTCATCGCCAAAGAGATCGACTATATCCGGCGCAATCTCGCCGGGCAGAACACCAAGCAGGCGCAGGGACGCCGCACGCGCCTTGAACGCCTCAAACGGGCGGGCGGCATCATGACGCGCCCGCGCCGCCGCGAGACGATGCATCTGCGCCTCGGCGCGGTGATGCGCAGCGGGGATCGCGTGCTGGCGACCAAGAACGTTGCGGTCGGCTACCCGGAGCGCACGCTGTTCCAGTCACCGGATATTTTCCTGCGGCGCGGGGAAGTCGCCGCGCTGATCGGCGCGAACGGCGTCGGCAAAAGCACGTTCGTCAAGACGATCATCGGCGATCTTCAGCCGCGCGCCGGGGAACTGCGGCTCGGCACAGGCGTGAAGATCGGCTATTTCGCGCAGGCGCACGAACTGCTCAACGAGCAGAACAGCATCTTGGACGAAATCCAGACCGTCAAGCCAATGCCGATCAGCGAGGCGCGTAACTTGCTGGCGCAGTTCTTGTTTCAAGGCGACGACGTGTTCCGCCCGATTTCGACGCTCTCCGGCGGCGAACGCGGACGGGTCGCGCTGGCGAAATTGGCGCTGGCGGGCGCGAACTTCCTGCTGCTGGACGAGCCGACCAATCACCTTGACATCGCCAGTCAGGA
>JACSRG010000229.1 GCA_014879865.1 Anaerolinea sp. | reverse complement strand
CAACCGCTGATCGACGGCGGCGTGCGCGTCATCGCCGATAATCAGGGGTTAGGAGCGCGGATCGGTCAAGCCGCCGGCGAGTATATCCGCGATCACATGGGTGGTCACGCTCGCGTCATTATTTTGACGCTGCCGGAAGCCTCTGCCGCCAATGAGATTTCCGCCGCGATGGAGCAAACGCTCCTGACTGTCGCCCCGAATGCGGAAATCGTCGGGTATTATCGCGGGGTGACGCGCGAGAATGGTCACGATGCTGCGACCGAATTAATGGACGCGGGCGATTCGTTCGACGTCGTCCTGAGTGTGAATGATGCGGCGGCGCTGGGCGTTATTTCCGCGCTCAGCGAACACAACGTCCCACCGGACGCGGTCGCCGTGTTCGGCGTCAATGCCGAATCATTGACGCGGCACTATATTCATAATCGAGAGTATATGGTCGCTTCGATTGGTTTTGACCGCGACGCGCTCGCGCGGTCAACGATTGAAGCGGTCATCAAAATGCTTGGCGGGGGTACACTGCCGCAAACGATCCTCATCGCTCCCGGCGCGCTAGTCATTCAGCCAACATCCGACGCGCCTTAAGGGAGGAAAATAACATAGATCGTCTCCATGTCGAAGATTTTGATGTTCATGAGAAAGTTGGACAGGGCGCATATGCCGAGGTGTACCGCGCGCATCATCGGGCAACCAGACGCGAAGTCGTGATCAAGCTGCTGCGCTTGGATTTGAGCAGCGAACCCCGCGCGACCGAACGCTTTACCCTTGAAGCCTGCACGATTGCCGCGCTGGAACACCCGCACATCGTGCCGCTGTACGAATATGGCACGACGGAGGACGGGCGGGCGTATCTGGTTTTACGCTACATGCGCGGTGGCACGCTGGCGGATAAGCTCAAGCGGGGAGCGCTGCCTGCCGGTGAATACGAGCGCCTCTTCACACAGGTGGCGGGCGCGTTGGATTACGCACACAGTAAGGGGATCGTCCACCGCGATGTCAAGCCGAGCAATATCATGCTTGACGAGGATGGCAACGCGCATCTCGGCGATTTCGGGCTGGCGCGCTATGTCGAAACCACCGTCGATCTTTCGGGAAGCGGATCGGTGGTGGGGACGCCGCTGTATTCCGCACCGGAGCAACTGCAAGACGAGAAGCTCGATCACCGTGCCGATCTGTATTCGTTCGGCGCAGTGGTCTACCACATGCTGACCGGGCGACCGCCGTTTTTGCCCACGCAGAACGGCATGATGGCGCTCATTTACCATCACCTGTACGATATGCCGCCGCCACCCACCGAAGCGAATCCGCGCCTGCCGCAAGGGGTGAATGGCGTATTGGCGAATGCACTCGCCAAGCAGCCAGACGACCGCTACCAGTCGGCAGGGGCACTGGTCACGGCGCTGCTCGATGCATTGGGGGCGACAGTGAATCAGACCCCTGCACCCAAGCGGGTTCATCGGGCGCGGGTGGTCTTCGCGTCGCTCGTGGCGCTGGCGCTGATCGCCGTCGCGCTGGGCGCAGCAGTGCGTCCTGCACCCTCGACGCCGCGTACCGGCGGGGCGATCCGCATCGACATTGGCGGGCTTGGCAGCGTTGAAGATGCGCTGCCAACCGCTGACGAAATCGCGCTGGCACAGCAGCAGCTCGGCAGCCGGGGATTCATTGCCTATCTTGCCTGCTCCGCGCGAACCGAGTATCTGGAAATCATCCGCCGCGAAATGGAACTACGCGCCGCAAGCTATGGGATGGAACTGCGCGTCTACAACGCCAATCAAGACCCGGAACGGCACGCGGCACAGCTTGAAGCGGCATGGAGCGAAGGCGCGCGGGCATTCGTGATCTGCTACTTGAGTGGTTCAAGCGTTAACCAGACGCTGGAAGAAGCGTACCGCGCCGGTTTGCCCATCGTCTATCTGTCACCGACGAACTTCGCCTACAGCGTGTATATCGAACCGATCTACGCCGAGACCGGGCGCAGGCTGGGACAGGCTGCGGCTGAGATTGCGAACCGTGATCACGGCGGGCGGGCGAATGTCGCCATTTTCTACTACAGCGGAAGCGAACGGGCAGCACAAATCTACGCGGCGATGCGGGCGGCGCTGCTCGAAACCGCGCCCGATGTGCAGATAGTGGCGGAAGAACAGGTCGTGTGGGAAAATGACGTCCCTGCTGCGATCAGTGCCTTGGATGGCAAGCAAGTGGATATCATCCTCTCGCTCAATCAGCTTGTCCCCGCAGTTATCGCGGATCAGCTAGCGGTGGCGGGGTACGATCCCGCTGAGGTGTCGGTAGTGAGTACGATTGTCGATTCGCGGGCGCGCGGTTACCTGCACCGGGGTTACTTTCTGCGCGGCGGCATCGAAATCGATCTGCCGCTCTTGGCGCATTCGGCGGTTGACGCAGCGGTCAAAATGCTTGGCGCGGGCTTAATTCCGCAGACGATTCGCCTGCCCGCAGGGGAAATCGCCGCCACCGAGGACAGCGAAGGCACTTCATGATTTATCCGGTACTCGCCGCAACAGGCTATGCGTTTCTTCCGATCTTCACGAAAAATTTGCTCGCAAGCGGAATGGATCCGATTGATCTAGTCGCTTGGCGTTATCTGATTGCCGTGCCAATCTTCTGGGGGATCGCGCTGTCGCGTCCGGTAGCGCCGCTCTCCCGCCCGATCCCGCGCCGCCGCGTGCTGGTTCTTGGGACGCTGCTGGCGCTGGCGGGGATCACGGCGTTCGTGGGCTTGCAGTTCCTCAACGCCGGGACGTATGTCGTGCTCTTCTACACTTACCCGACGATGGTCGCGCTGATCGGCTTATTCATGGGCGAACGACTGTCCCTGACGGGCTATATCGCGCTGGCGCTGACCGGCGTCGGCATCGTCTTGAGCGCGCCGGACTTCAGCAGCGGTTTCAGCGGGGAAGCGCTGCCGGGGGTGATCCTCGCGCTGGTCAACGCGCTGATCGTGGCGATTTACTTCCTGTGGAGCGGGCGGATGCTGCGCGGCACGTCGAGCCTGCGCGGGGGCGCGTGGACGGTCACGGGGACGCTGCTGTTCATGCTGGCAGTCGCGCCGTTCGGCGGGATCACCGTGCCTGCTGAGCCGTCGGCGTGGCTGAACCTCGTGCTGTTGGCGACGGTCAGCACGGTGCTGCCGGTGTTCGCGCTTAACGCGGGGATTCAGCGTCTAGGCGCGGCGCGCGCGTCGATTGTCAGCACGTTCGAGCCGTTGATGACCGCCACCCTCGCAATGATCTTCCTCGGCGAGCAAATGGCTGCCGTGCAGTGGATCGGCGGGCTGTGCATCGTCGCCAGCGTGATCGTGCTCCAACTGCGCCGCCAACCCGCGCCCGACGCCGAGATCATCCCTGCCTAAACTGATTCTTACGAAATTTCTACACACCTTCGATGTTGTTTTTACGTGCCCGATCTATCTTAGGAAGCGTAAACGACATGTGTGGAGGTCAAAAATCATGAGCAACAGAATCACTCGTTGGTATCCTTTCCGTGACATTGTGGCGATGCAGAACGCGATGGATCGGTTGTTCGAGGATTGGCGTCCGTTCGTTCAGGAAGGTCGGATGACGCAGCCCGGTCACGCGCTGGCGCTCGACGTGCACGAAGACGAACAGCAGTACACGATCACGACCGAACTCCCCGGCATGAAGGCGGAAAACATCAACATCAAGCAGGAAGGCGAATTCCTGCTGATCGACGCGGAAATGCCGGAAACCACCACCGAACGCGAAAATCAGCGCACGCTGATCAAGGAACGCCGCTATGGTCGCTTCTCGCGCCGCCTGCGTTTGCCGCAGAACATCGACTTCGGTAAGGCGGAAGCCAACTATGAAGATGGTGTGCTCACGCTGACCCTGCCGAAGGCAGAGGAAGCGCAGCCCAAGACGCTTCAGGTCAAGAGCAAGGCGAACGGCGGGAACTTCAGCCAGAACTAAAATCGGGCATGAACTATCATGCCCCTACCTGCGCGAACGGACGAGGCACTGCCTCGTCCGTTTTGTTTCTCGTCACATCAGCCCGTAGCGCGCCGCGCCCTCTTTGAGCAGGCGCAGACCCCCGCGCGCGAGTTCGTCTGACGACTGCTTGGTCGGACGCCATTTGCACGTCGCCGCGCGCAGATCAGGATTGATCGCCGCGAATGATTCGAGCGTTAGCGTGCCGCTGAACTTGATCGCCGCCAACCCGGCGAACACCTGCTCCCAATTGACTGTCCCCGTACCGACCAAGCCGCGATGGCTTTCGCTCATGTGGATGTAGGTCAGCACGTCGCCCGCGTTGAGGATCGGCGTGAAGAAGCCCTCTTCTTCGATGTTCATGTGATACGTATCGGCGTGCAGCTTGAGGTTATCCGCGCCAATTGCCAGAATCGCGGCGCGTGTATCTTCTAGCGTGTTATACAGGTAGGTCTCGTAGCGGTTGCACGCTTCGAGCAGCATCGAAAAGCCGCGCCGCTTCGCCTCTGCCGTGACATCGCGCATCACCTCGATGATCGTTTGCAGTTCGTCGGGGCGCGGCGCTTCGCCGGTCAGCGCGCCAAGCGAATAGGCGGTGCAGCCGCCGAGCGTGGTGGCGACTTCGAGGCGTTCCATCGCGTCGAATGCGCCGTATAGGAACTTGCGCGCGCCTTCCGGGTTTTCCGGCATGTGGAACTCGCGCGGGAGCGCCAGCGAACAAATCGCGTCGATGCCCGCCTGCTTGAGCGCCGCTTTGTGACTCGCGGCGTCGAATTCGGCGGGTCTGAGCAGCGGGATTTCGATGAGGTCAAAGCCGGCTTCCCCGGCTTGGGCAATCGCGTGATTGCCGCTTTCGGTCGTCCAAGCGCCGACCCAGACGAAGGCGTGTGCGCCAAAACGCACCATAAGGTTTACTCCTCTAAGCTGAATGCTTCAATGTAAGTGCCGCCAGCCGGTGAAATGTCCCCCGAAGCTGCGGGTAGAGACTCTGATAAAGTTGGTAGAGTTCGGCGTACTGCGTTTGACGGACGGCATCCGGTTCGGTCAGGTCGCCGTAACGCGCGGTTGCGGCAGCCGCTTGGATGCTCGGGTAAACGCCCGTGCCGATCCCGCCGAGCAGCGCCGCGCCGATCCCGGTTGACTCGGTCAGCAGGGTCGGTTGGAGCGGCACGCCAAAGACGTCGGCGCAAATCCCCCGCCACACAGCGCTGGTCGATCCGCCGCCCGCCGCGATGATCTGTTCGACCTGCCCGCCCAAGCTCAAGCTGATGTCGAGCGCGTCCCGCAGCGCGAAGGCGACGCCTTCCATGATCGCGCGCGCCATGTGTCCGCGTCCGTGATAATGCGTCAAGCCGACGAACACGCCGCGCGCGTGTGCGTCCATGTGCGGTGTGCGTTCCCCCGACAGATAGGGCAGGAAGATCAACCCATTCGCGCCGACCGGTACAGCGGCGGCTTCGGCGCTCAACGTCGGATAGTCGGTGCCGAAGAGATTGCGCAGCCAGCGCAGCGACAGCCCCGCCGCGAGGATCGCGCCCAAGATGTACCACATCCCCGGCACGGCATGATTGAAGACATGCAGGCGTGGATCGGTCTTGAGCGCAAGCTGACCGTTTTGCGTGGGCAGCACGGCGGTGAAGACCTGTCCGCCGCTGCCAATCGTAACGGACGCCTTGCCGGGGGCGATCAAACCGTTGGCGAGCGCTTGTGCGGGTTGATCAGCGCATCCCGCCGCAACGGGAATCCCCGCCGGAAGTCCGAGCGCGGCGGCGGCGCTGGCGGTGAGCGTCCCGGCGACGGCAGTTGATTCGAGCGCGTTGGGGAACAGGGTGCGCGGCAGATCGATCTCGCGGATGATTTCGGGCGACCATGTTTTGGTCAACACGTCGAATACGCCGGTCGCCGCCGCATCGCTGATGTCGGTCGCCACGTTTCCGGTCAGCTTGAGGCGAACATAATCTTTGGGGAGGATGACCGCCCGCGCCGCGTCAAGCAGCGCCGGAT
>JACSRG010000308.1 GCA_014879865.1 Anaerolinea sp. | reverse complement strand
ACGTCGAGCATGGGGACGGTGCAGATCAGCAGCATCGCCAACCTGACGGCGGTCATCGCGGCGCTGCAAGCGGATGAGGGGCATATCGGCGTCTTCGGGGATCGCTTGGCGACGTTCCGCGCAGAAGCAGGGCGCTCAGTGTTCTCACACGTCCAACAGGCAGATCAGTTGGGCGCGGGTGTCGGCGGCGCTACGGAGAACGGCGTGTGGTTGTTCTGGGATGCCGCGATCCGCGAGCGACAGCATTGGGATATGGTCTTCATCATGTCGGATATGCAAGCCGGTCATGGTGGGTTGTATGGCACAAAACCTGCCGAATACGCCGACTTCATCTGGTCGAACGGTGGGCGTTACATCGATGTGGCGAAGCTCGTCACCACCTACCGCGAACGGGTCAACCCGAAGGTGCTCGTCTTCTTGATTCAGGTCGCCGGGTATCAGGACACAATCCTGCCGGAATTCTACGACCGGACGTATATCCTCGGCGGGTGGGGCGAGGGCGTCCTCCGCTTTGCTGCCGACATGGCGGCACTGAATCAGTCCGCCTGAACGCCGTGTTTGTCGGGTGGACAGTTTTTCTCCGGCGAGAAGAACTGTCCACCTTGGCACGAATTATCGATGATTCTCCCTTGACAGCGGCGCGGGGGAGATGCTACTATTCTGACCACTGCCAGACATTCCACAATAGCTCAATGGCAGAGCAATCGGCTGTTAACCGATGGGTTCTAGGTTCGAGTCCTAGTTGTGGAGCTAGATTGGAGCCAGTCCGAACATCCAGTTTCCCTGTGGGCGCTGGATGTTTGTATTATCGCCACTGTTCCCTTGCGTTCACCTCGCGCTCTATCTGATAAGTCTTTCAGATAGGCAAAGGGCGGTCTCAATTCCAACACGATTTCGCCATCAACGTTTACAACAACCCGCTTGACCATGTGATGCAGCAGTTCTTTCTGAGCGCTGCGATCAAGTCGATTATACAGCGTTCCTACTTGGGCAATGATTCCGAGTGCCGACTCCAGATTTTCGATGTGATACTCCTGCTGCTGCGTCATGCCTTCAAGAGTGGCGCGCAGCTTCAACCGGCGATCCTGCCACTCTGCCCACAATGAATTCCACAAGTCTTCCGAAATCTTCCCGGTTGCCAGCAGTCGCACCGTCCGCGCTTCTTCCTGATCGATGGATTCCAGCGCCGCCACAAGCTGTTCACGCTCACTTGGGCGATTGTGCCCCAGTTTCTCCGCCAAATCGTGCGTGTAGTAGGCGCGGATCATCGGCAGCATGTCGGGATCAACCTGGATATGCTTCAGTTCATCCGGTATCTGCCGGTCAATCCCATCGCATTTGAAGTTCACATTGCTGCGCGGAACACAGTAGTACGCTGTGCCGCCGCCGCGCCGATAGGTGTTCGACGTCGAGCCGGTCAGCTTGACTTCGTAACCATCGTATCCAACGTAGTAGATGATTCCCTTGAGCAGGTAGTCATGACGGCGTTTGGCAATGCGGTGCGTGTTGCGTCGTTCCAGTATCTGCAGCCCGCATTCAAATTCCTCTGTGGTGACGAGCGGTTCCCAGTTCCCGCGAATGGTCTTCGGCGGAATCTTGTTCTGCTCACTCACAACCCAGCCCGCATACATCCAGTTATGAAACACGTTCGAGATCGTACTGATGTTTGCCCGACGAGTACCGTTGGGCAGGATTTCAATGAAAGGACGTCCGGTGCGGTGGTGATAGCCGCGCTCGTGCAGCTTTTCCGCGATTTCTTCAAGAGTCCATTTATCTTCCAACAGCAGATCCCAAGCATACCGCCAGATGGGTGCGCGCTTCGGGTCTTGCTCGATCCATTTGTCGAATCGCCCTAGGTCATGCCGCTTCGCCTCATCAGTGCGAGCGGTGACATTGATGTAGCCTTCGGGCGCGTAATTCGCATACCCGCCGCCCCTGCGTTTTGCCTGCTGACCGCCGCGTGTGCGGATGCCCAACAGCGTTGACTCGCGCCGAGCGAGCGTGAACGACAGCGCGACGATCACGCGCCCATCAGGATCCATTGGATCGAGATCGGGTGAATTCGCAAACCTCACACCCACTCCGAACTTGTGCAGTTCATCGATGGCGCGCAGCGCCTCGGTATCGTCGCGCCCGAAGCGGTCGGCGCGTTCCACAATCACATGGGAAAACTTGCCTGCCCGCGCATCCGCCAGAAGCCGTTGGTAGCCCATGCGATTCGGCGTCTTGCCCGTGAGCACATCGATGTATTCGTCGTAAACCGGCATGTCCGAATGCGTCAAGACATTGCTTTCAATAATGGCGCGCTGCCTTGCGCGAGACAGCTCTGGCTTCTGGTGATCTTCGCTGCTCGTCCGCAGGTAAACTGCCCATCCAGGCGGTGGTGGAGCGGTAGCTTCCTTCTTCCGTTTTTGCGTCGTCATACTGGATAACCCTGCCCAATGCCGTGTTTGAATCAGCGTTGTTATTTCTGATTGGCGGTGTGACTGCCATTCAGACGCTCAAGCATGAGCAGCCCCGCCTCAAAGTCTTCTGTTGAGATGAGCGGTTCCCAGTCTCCGCGCACTGTTTTCGGCTCGATCCCGTCGCACTCGCTCACGACCCAACCTGCATATGTCCAATCCTGAAAGCCGCGCAGCAGCCCATCCGTGATCGGTTTGCATTTCCCGACCTTCGGACTGACAACTACGAACGGCTTGCCGGAACGATGCCGATAGCCGCGTTCATGCAGGGCAAAAGCAATGTCCTTCAGCGCCATCGTCCCTGTCAACAGCATTGCCCAGGCTTCTTTCCACAGTCGGGCGCGTTCGGGATCGGGTTCAATCCAGTGGTGAATACGCCCCAGGTCGCTGCGATGATCAGGATCGCTCTGTCCCCACATATTGATATACCCATCAGGCGCTCGTCCAGCATAGCCACCGCTTGCGCGTTTCGCTTTCAATCCGCTCTTTACCCGCTGTCCCATCAACATCGACTCACGCTGCGCTAGAAAGAAGGACAGCGCGACCACGACACGATCATCCGGGTCCATCGGGTCGAGGTCAGGCGCATTGGCGAAGCGCACCACAACACCAAACGTATACAACTCGTCAATTGCTCGCAGTGCTTCCGTATCGCTGCGCCCGAAGCGGTCGGCACGCTCGACGATGACGTGGGAAAACCTGCCAGCGCGCGCGTCTGCCAACATCCGCTGATAGTCTTTCCGGCGCGGGTCTTTACCAGTCAGCACGTCGATGTATTCGCCATAGACCGGCATATCTGAGTGTTCCAACACCTGCTTCTCAATCGTGAACCGCTGGCGTTCGCGGGAGAGTTCCGGCTTCTGGTTCTCGTCGCTGCTGGTTCGCAGATAAATTGCCCAACCCGGTGTCGGTAGGGCAGGAGTATCGTTTTTCCTCTTCTTCTCGTGTGTCATCTTAGACTGCCTCGATTATGCGTCGTTCAACTTGTCGTTGGTCTCAGGATACCGGAATTCTTCATCTGTGTATTTTTCGGAGCTTTTTTCGACGAAAAACTCAACTTCCTCGACAGGAGTTTGCTTACGCGAGAGTATTTCAGCGACTTTGAACAGGCGCATGACCATCAATTCAGAGTCGGATGGTGGTGTGGCGATCACGTGCGGGAGAACCATTGTCATATAGCGTCTCCCAAGCCAACGGTTTCAGCAGTTGACACGTTAATGCTCTGCATCCACTGACTTACACCGCCATCACATGGATAGCGTCCGAGGCAGCGAAACTGATCTGCCGATACCAACAATAAGGAGTGCGCTTCCGGCGGACAAACTGGGCAGCGCCATAATCCAGCGTGCGCGCTGGCTGCCAGCGGCTTGCCCAAACGCTGTTCGACCAGTTCGCGCAGATCAATTGACAAAGTTTCAGCGTATTCCATTAGTTCATCTCCTTTTGCAGATCGGTCGTCGCGAGTTCACGTTCGGTGACGGCTTGCTTGACCAGCGTATAGATGAGATTGGCGAGCGGACGATCTTCTTCGTCTGCCCATCTCTCCAGCTTGTCCTAGAGCGACTGCGGCAGCCGGAAGGCGATCCGCGCTGCGAATGGCGTTTCTCGATTCATGGATTTGCTCCTGATGACTCAATGTGTCACCAGCATAAACGAACGCGCCATATTTACGGCGGGAATTTATGACATTTGTTCTGGTAAAAATGGACATGCAGGTGTCCATTTTTGACACCGTGGGAATCTTTGACAGGCGAATGTCATTTATTGACACAGTTTGAGAGAGAAAACACTTGTTCTATACAAAAGTATGGAAGTTATAACCGAAAATGTTTCCAGACTGCTTGACTTGAGGTTGGGTTTTTGTAATACAATGGGGCTTTGACACTAGACCATACGTTCGCATGGTTATCGGCTGGTCACGAGAACATTACATTCGAAAAGGGAGGGTACGGCATGACAGCCATTCCAGTTGTCATTGTCTCCACAAATGCACTCATTCGTGGAGGAATACAGCAAATCATCGTCCAACCGGAAACTCGCATTGATGTCACTGGCATGTTTGCGAGTTTTTCGGAGTTAAACGCTTTTCTGAAGGATCATCAAGCGCGCGTTTTCATCATGGATGACTCGCTGCCGAAAGGAGTCAACCTGTCGAAAGAATTGAAGCGGCTGATCGAAGCGCATCCGGGGTTGGCTGTGATTTTGATTCTTCAGCGTCCGACTCCCAGTCTGGTCCAAAAGGTGCTAGCCATCGGTGTTCGCGCCATCCTGCATAAAGACGATGATTTCCAACGCACGCTTAATCAGGCGATTCAGCTTGCGGTAGCAGGCGGCGTGACGATCTCGCCGCGCGTTTCGCATCTTCTGGAAAAGCAGCAGGCACTTCCTGAAAACCTCGATCAGCGTGATGTCGATGTGTTCGACCTTTTGACCGAAGGGCTGCAACCGAAGGAGATCGCCATGTATTTAGGAGTTGAACGGAAGGCGGTGTATCGTTCCATCAAGAAGCTGACCACTGTCTACGATGCACAGAACCTGCCGCAGCTCGTCATTCTCGCTCAGCAGCACAAGATACGTCCTCTTAAAAAGCGGGAATGAATGGATTTTACTTGAAAGGAATTTTGACCACGCCGATGTCCACTTTTGCCAGCAAAATGTCACAATTTGTCATTCGCCGATGGCGCACTCATGCTACGCTGAATCGGTGAAAGCAGAGAGGGCAAAAGAACGTGACGACTTGTATTCTGATTGCAGACAGCAGCAGCCTGACCGTCGTCGGCGCGGAGACTCTGCTCAAAGATCGCGCCGACACACTCATCAGCAAAGCGGAGAACGGGGACGATCTGATCGAGAAAGCACGCGCCGAGCAGCCTGATCTTGTGCTGCTAGGTGACCGTTTCGATCCGCTCATTGACACACTGGCGCTGGTCGAGCAGATACTTTATGCCGCACCATCGGCGCGCATCATTGTGATGGGAACATCCACCGATGGGCTGGTCATTCGCGACCTGTTCACGATGGGTGTGTGCGGCTATCTGGCAGCAGGGGATGATCTCTCCTCGTGCCTGCTAACCGCGCTCGATATGGTGCTGCGGGAGTACCCGTACCTATCGCCAACGGCGAACGCGGAATATCTGCTCACTATGCAGGGAAGCAATCGCGACTGGCAGCTTGATCCCGAAGCGCGCGCCATTCTGCGCCTGCTGGCGAGCGGCTGTACCGCGCGTGAGATCGCTGCGCGGCTGCACCTGAAGCTGCGGCGCGTCTATTGGGTGACAGAGAAAATGCGCGCCCGCTTCGGAGCTTCGACCAACGAACACCTGATCAGCTTGGCGGCAGCCCAAGGCTTCAACAGTTTTCCGGGCTAACCCGGAATCCTCCATCCAGCAGCCGGAATCCTCCCAACCCCAAACCGGAATCCTCCAGAAGTTGCTGCACTCCGCTTTGCTACGCTGAACACAGCGTATACCAACCCCGGAGTGACGACATGCGCCGACTGGTGCTGCC
>JACSRG010000844.1 GCA_014879865.1 Anaerolinea sp. | reverse complement strand
ACGCTGGAATAGAGGCGGTCGAAGTCTTCGAGGGTGAAGTCGCCGTTTGCCGCGTTGCCAACGTCCGCGACCACGCGCTGAAAACCATTCAGCGAAAGTTGGACGCGGTTCAACGAGTAGGCAAAAACGGAACTGATGATGACCACTATCACGATGAGCACGGCGACGGCAATAATCGTCACCGTTCGCCAAGGAACCCATTCCCGCACCCGTCGTATAGACTTGAGCCAGCGGGGCGTTCGCCGCCGTTTACGTCGAACCTTGATGCGTTCACGCTGCTGTGGTGCCGATTCCTCTGGCGGTACTGGAAACTGCTGATCGGTCTGGTCAGTTACGCTCATGCGCTATCCTGTTTCTCTTGCGGTGAACGACGTGACCGGAAGGGCTGGAGCAGTCGCGACAAGCGGCTCGGCGGACGTTCACCGTAAGTATAGCCGTAGGCGTAGTAGTAGCGGTAGTAACCGTAGCTGTAGGCTTCCTCACGCGGGTTGGTACGGTTAGCGACAATGCCGAAGAGTTCTTTGCCGACCTGCCCGAACAATTCTTTTGCGCGGTGCGCGGCTCGGCGGTGGGTGCGTCCCATATCAAGAACGAGCAGTACACTCGCATCGACGTTGTTTGCAAGGATCGGACTGTCGGATAATGTCAAGCAGGGTGGGGTATCGAAGATGACCACATCGATGTCTTGCACTGCGCGGAACATCTCAACCCATTTCTGGATCAAGGGCGAGCCGAGCAGCTCTGCCGGATTCGGTGGGATGATCCCGCTGGTGATGATGCGTAGTTTGGGAATGCCCGCCGTCTGGAAGCATTCGCGCAGACGTTTGCTCTGTTCACTGTATTCCTCTGCGCTTCCGTCGCCTTGCGTGAACTCGCCGCGCAGCAGTGTCGTGAGTCCTACGTTGTTTTCCAGCCCAAACATCGTATGGAGTTTCGGGCGGCGGAGGTCAGCGTCAATTAGCAGTACACGGAGGTCAGCCTGCGCCATGGCGATGGCAAGGTTGGTGGCGGTGAGCGTTTTGCCTTCTTCTGGTCCGGGACTGGTTACGACCAGCACTGGCGTTTTTTCCTGAATATCTCCGAGCGCGTACAACACATTCGTCCGTAAACTGCGATAGGCTTCGGCAACGCCGGATAGGGTCGCTTGATTGGAAACCAACCGATCGATATCTTTCATTTTCTTGTCGCCGTAGCGGAGGATCGCGCCGAGGACAGGGAGTGAGAGAATAGCAGTAGCTTCTTCTGATGTGCGGATCGTGTCATCGAGGTACTCAATCACCAGCGCTACGCCGAAAGCAGCGATCGCGCCGAGCACCGCAGCACCAACAGTTGAACCCAGCGAGTTCGAGTCGGTTGGACCAACGGGTACACGCGCGCGTTCGACGACATCGATTGCGTTGGTGCGCTGCTGAATATCCGAAATTGTCCGTGAGAAATCGGCTATAGTAGCCAGTGCTAGGTTGACCTGAGCGACTGTTTCGTTTCGCTGCTGGGTGAGCGTCGTGATTTCGACCGAGTCCGTTGAAGCAGCGATCCGCTCATCCAAACGTGCCAACTGCTCTTGGGACTGCGTGAGCAGGGTGTTCAGTTCGGTGATTTGCTCATTGGCAAAGGCGATTTGCTGCTCTTGGTCGGTCGTTAGGTTTGTAGGGCTTTGAGCAATGAGCTGTTCTGCCAGCGCATTAGCAATATCTGCCGTGAGAACCGGGTCAGTGTAGGTGACGGTGATCACGAGCAGTGCGGTGCTGGTCACAATTCGGCTGGTGATCAAGCGGCGGAGCTGATCGGCGGTCATTGGCAGATTGAGGGCTTCGACCGTGCCTTGCAGAATGTCATAGCTGGTGAGGAGTTGCTGGTAGGTGGGTGCTAACCCCATGGCAAGGCTGATGTCTGCGCTTGATGGGTTCGGTTGGTCAAGGATTGATGTCCCTACCGAAATTGTGGTTTGCGCTTGGTAGGAGGGCGGGCGATTGACATTGTTGATGAAGCTCACGCTGCCTGCAACTAAGGCGACCAGCACAATGAGCAGCAGCCACTTGCGCAATATCCGAAGATAAGGGGATAGTTCCATGAAATCCTACGCCTTAACTGCCTAAAGGCAGTATGATTGCCGACAAGTACTCGTTCGGTGGAATAAACACCGCATTCTACCATGACTATTTGTTCCACCGCATAGCATTGTAATTTAATCACGTAGCTCTTGCGTAACTTAACAAATGAATTGTATATTTTGGCACGAATGTCAACAACAATTCGGTTGACAGGCGTATAGTACGCGGAAGCTAGAGCAAAAGAACTCGAATGTGCGGTATTGCTGGTATCCTTCTTCGCCCCGGCGCAGACCTTCCTGATCTGCAGGAACGGCTTCAGCGCATGGCGACCCTCATGCATCATCGTGGTCCCGACGATGAAGGGATTTACGTGTCGCCAGATGGGCGTGTTGGATTTGCGAACCGGCGATTAGCCATTCGCGATCTTTCGCCAGCGGGCCATATGCCGATGGCAAACCCGGCGCAAAACGTGTGGATCACCTACAACGGCGAAGTCTACAACGCGGATAAGCTGCGCCCGGAGTTGGAAGCGCTCGGTTATAGTTTCCGTTCGACCAGCGATACGGAAGTCATTCTTCATGGTTACGAGGCATGGGGCTGCGAGATTGTTCCGCGCCTGCGTGGCATGTTTGCCTTTGCCATCCATGATTTTCGTTCACCTTCTGCTCCGCAGTTCCTACTTGCGCGGGATCATATGGGCATCAAGCCCGTTTACTATGCTCAGACGCCGAGCGCATTTGTCTTTGCCTCCGAACTCAAATCCCTGCTCGCCAGCGGACTAATCAGCAAGGAAATCAGCGCGTCGGGTTTGGTGGGCTATCTGCTGATGGGCAGTGTCCCCAATCCACTGACGATTTACGCGGACGCGCAAGCCCTAGAGCCTTCGAGTTATCTACACACGTCGCTGCCGCTGCATTCAACGCTCAATCCCGTCCAGTATTGGTCACTGCCTACCGGCGTCTCGAATGTGCGTACTCTGGATGAGGCAGTTGAGCAAACGCGCGCGCTGCTCGAAGAAGCGGTGCGAATTCGCCTTGTCAGCGATGTGCCGCTCGGCGCATTCCTTAGCGGCGGCTTGGACTCCAGTGCGGTGGTGGCGTTGATGCGCCGTGCAACGCAGGGCACAATCCGCACCTGCTCAATGGTTTTTGAAGAAGCTGAATACTCCGAAGCGCCTTATGCGCGTGCTGTTGCCGAGCATCTCGGCACCGAGCATTTCGAGCGGGTGATTACGGCGGATGATCTGCTCAAAGAGTTCGAAAATATCCTTTACTCACTTGATCAGCCGTCAGTTGATGGCGTCAATACGTATTTTGTCTCGCAAACGGCTCGGCAAGCAGGGCTGACTGTCGCCTTGTCCGGTTTGGGGGGTGATGAGCTGTTCGGCGGATACCCGAACACCTTCAGCGATGTGCCGAGAGTGCATCGTGCGCTTTCGCTGGCACAGTCCGTGCCGATGGGCGCGACGATGGGCAAGACCGCCATCCGGTTTTTCCCGAACGCCCCGAAATGGTCACGCATTAGCGACGCGCTAGATCGACCGGCATCGTTGGCAAGTGCCTACCTTACACGGCGTGGGTTGTTTTCGCCCGCTGAAGTCAAACAGCTTGTCCATCCAGATGTGTGGGCTGCGGCCCAGTTCGATCCGGTTGCACATGTCGCGGGGCGGACGAACGGCAATGGGGGAGGGGATACTTTCGCGTGGGTCAGCCGCGCTGAATTGCGGACTTATACCCATCATCAGCTTTTGCGCGACACAGATGTGATGAGCATGGCGCACTCGCTTGAGGTACGGGTGCCGCTGCTTGATCGCCAGTTAGTTGCGTTATTGCTAAAATATCCGGCAACGGTTAAAGTGATAGGAAATGAACGCCCTAAGCCATTGTTGGGTGCAGCGGTGCAAGACCTGCTTCCGCGCATAGTTCTTGATCGCCGGGATAAGCAGGGGTTTACATTTCCCTTCGCGAAATGGCTTCGCGCTGCAATGCAGACAAAAGTAACCTTTGTAAGCCAACAAATAGAATCCTCAGTGCCTATTAGAAAAGAATCCTTTAAACAGATGTTTGACCAGTTTCAAAGTGGTCAACTTCACTGGTCGCGGGTTTGGGCGCTCACGGCATTAGGTTGTTTGCGGTAGTCAAAGGGATTGCAGCTTTGAGCAGTACGCCAATCGAGCAAGATGAGTGGACAAGTGTAATTCTCCCGTCTAAAGGGTGGGTCGCTCTTAAACTCTATGAATTGTGGGAATATCGCGATCTCCTTTTCTTCCTGACATGGCGTGATATTTCGGTGCGGTATAAGCAGACGGTTTTAGGCGCTGCTTGGGCTGTGATTCAACCTTTATTCTCAATGGTGATCTTCAGTGTGTTTTTTGGTGGCTTAGCGCAAATGCCCTCCGATGGAGTTCCGTATCCTATTTTTAGTTATGCAGCATTGTTGCCTTGGACGTTCTTTGCAAATGCGTTGAGTAACGCTTCAAACAGCCTTGTAGGCAATGCTAATCTCATCAGCAAAGTTTATTTTCCACGTTTGATTATTCCTATTTCAAATGTTCTTGGCGGGTTAGTTGATTTCGCAATTGCATTCATCGTTCTGCTCATCATGATGCTTGTCTTTCGGATAGTTCCGACGATGGCAATCATCCTGCTTCCCTTCTTTCTTCTCCTCGCGTTGATCACGGCGCTTGGTGTTGGGCTCTGGTTGAGCGCGCTCAACGTCCAGTACCGCGACATTCGCTACGCCGTACCGTTTTTGGTGCAGGCACTAATGTTCGCGTCGCCCGTCGTCTATTCAAGCACGCTGCTCGAAGAACCATGGCGGACACTCTACGGAATAAACCCAATGGTCGGCGTCATTGAGGGCTTTCGCTGGGCATTGCTCGGCACAACCCCCCCGGGTCCGATCATTTTCGTCTCAGCCCTTGCTGCGTGTCTTTTGCTTGTGTCGGGATTATTCTATTTCCGTCGGATGGAAAAGAACTTTGCGGATGTGGTGTGAGTATGTCGGATGTTGTTATTCGGGTTGAGAATTTAGGCAAGCGATATCGTATTGGTGGCAAGCAGGAATCCTACAAGACCCTCCGTGAGAGCCTCACACAGGCGATGACGGCACCCATTCGTCGCATTCGTGCTGGTCGCGGTGACGCACCAAGCGAAACCTTTTGGGCACTCAAGGATGTGACTTTCGATGTCAAGCGAGGTGAAGTCCTTGGTGTCATCGGACGTAATGGTGCAGGCAAAAGCACCCTGCTCAAGATACTTTCGAAAATTACAGAACCAACTGAAGGCGCAGTATATCTAAACGGACGGGTAGGTTCTTTACTTGAGGTAGGGACGGGCTTTCATCCGGAATTGACGGGCCGTGAAAATATTTATTTGAACGGTTCCATTTTGGGGATGCGTCGTGCTGAGATCACTAAAAAGCTCGATGAAATCATCGCCTTTGCCGAAGTCGAGCAGTTCATTGATACCCCTGTAAAGCGATACTCAAGTGGAATGTACACCCGACTTGCGTTCTCTGTCGCAGCTTATCTAGAACCAGAAATTATGATTGTGGATGAAGTTCTTGCCGTGGGCGACGCGGTTTTTCAGAAGAAATGCTTGGGGAAAATGAGCCAAGTTGCTGCTCAAGGTCGCACTGTTATATTCGTCAGTCATAATATAACCGCAATTCGGAATCTTTGTAATATAGGTGTTCTATTGAATCGTGGGCGCGTGAATAGTATTGGCTCTATTGATGGCATTATAAGTGATTATGTAAACATGTATCGAACTAAGAAAAATGCTACCCTAAGGGCACAGATTGAGGCCCTTACATCTGACCCAGTTATAAATATAACAAGCATTTCTATTAAACAAAATGGGGAAGAGACTCTAAATCCCAATAATGGAGCTCCCATAGAAATAGAGGTGCACTACAA
>JACSRG010000387.1 GCA_014879865.1 Anaerolinea sp. | reverse complement strand
CCAAGTCGATCAGGTCACGGCGCAGCGCGGGATAGTTGTAGATTTCCCCGTTGAACACGATCCAGATGGCCTGATCTTCGTTGCTGATCGGCTGCCTGCCGCCGTCCACGTCGATGATGCTCAGCCGCCGGTTCGCCAAGCCGATCTTGCCGTTCAGGTAGTAACCGTCGTCGTCGGGACCCCGATGCCGGATCGCATTCGCCATGCGCCGCAGTTCATCAAGGTCAACGCCCGCCGGAGTCCATTTGCCGCATATCCCGCACATAATCCCCCAACAACCAATAAAGTTAAAAGTGACGAGTTGAAAGTTGAAAGTAAAGACGAGGTACTGTGCCGTCGTCGATTACTTTCAACTTTCTACTTTCTACTGTCACATGTAGCCCTGTTCCCGATACCACTGCGCTGTCTTGCTCAAGCCTTCGTACAAATCGACCTTCGGCGCGTAGCCCAGTTCGCGCTGCGCCTTGCCGATGTCGAAGGCGCGGTTCTGCCGGAACCAATCGACGCGGCGGCGGAAGATCGGCGGCGGTTTGCGTGCCGGTGCGTAGGCGACTTCGCACGCCACCGCCGCCAGCCACAGCGGTCGAAACGGCAAATGCACGATCTCGACCGGTTTGTTCAGCACGCGCCCGACCATCCCGACGATCTCGTTGAGCGAGTAATAGCGTTCATCCGCGATCAGGTAGGTTTGCCCCGCCGCCGCCGGGTGACACATCGCCAGCATGAACGCTTCGATTAAGTTGTCGATATACAGCGGGTGATAGGTTGCGCGCCCGTCGCCGAACATCAGGAAGCGCCCGCTTTTGCTGCGCTGGAAGAGCATCGCCCACCGTTCCGGGTCGCCGGGACCGTAGATCGCGGCGGGGCGCAAAATCGTGATGTCCATGCCGCGCTCCATGAACTCGTGCGCGACCTTTTCGCCGAGCCATTTCGTCTGCTGGTAGTAATCGGCGGGATGGATCGGCGCGCTTTCGGGCGCGGGCGGCTGTTCGATGTTGCCATGCACGCCGCACGTCGAGCAGTAGACGAACTTGCGCACATGGTGGTGTTCCGCCGCTTCGAGCAGATAGCGCGTGCCGTTCACGTTGACATCGTAGTACACGGCTTTGGGCAAATTGATCGCCCGGAACGCCGCCGCAACGTGATGCACCGTATCCACCCCTTCAACCAGCTTAAACATCAAATCGCGATCCGTCACCGACCCGATGGTGATGTCCGCGCCCCGCGCTTTCAATTGATCATGAAATAAACCCGGTTGGTTATCGACCACCCGGACACAATAGCCTTCGTCGATCAGCCGGTTGACTAAATGGCTGCCGGTAAACCCCGTACCCCCCGTCACTAAAACCGTTTGGCGCTGCATATTTTCTCCCTAGAAGTGTTCAAAGTTAAAAGGTGAAAGTTGAAAGTGACGCGCGACGGTGTGGTCTACTTTCAACTTTCTACTTTCGACTCGTTACTTCATTTATTGACCTTCGCCTTGACGATCAGCATGTAGCCGCTGGCGGGCACGAGCGCGTCGAGCTTGCTGACCGCCCAGACCACCGGATAAATCAGCGAGTACAGCCGGAACATGGATTTATTCGCTTGCAAGTCACTGCCCGTGACTACCAAGCCCTTGTTGGTGTGCCCGCCGCGCTTGAGCGTCGTCACGGCGAACACGATCAGCGTGTCGATCAGTTCGGAAAAGAATTTGGAATAGGTGTGCGCGCTTTCGACAGTGAACCGGTCGCCGAGCAGCGCGTGGATCGCTTCGGGCGTGTAGCCGGGGCGGACGTGCCCGTGTTTCGCGTCGGTTTGCCCGATCAGGTGGCGGAATGCCCGCAGCGGCGACCGCTTGAGATGCGGCACGTTGAGGATCAGCGTCCCGCCGGGGCGCATGGCGCGGTGCAGTTCGGCGACCAACCCGGCGTCGTCGTGGATGTGCTCCAGATAATCGACGATGGCGACTTTGTCGAACGTCGCATCGGAGAACGGGAGCACCGCGCCGTTCAGCAGGTAAACTTCATCGCCCACCAGCGACCGGATCGCGCTGACCGTCTGCGGGTTGAGGTCGGCGCTCGACCACTTGCCGCCCATGCCGCGCAGCAGGTAGCTGATCACGCCGTTATCCCCGCCGACATCCAGACAGCGCCAGCTTGACGGATCGCCGAGCAAGGCGGTCACCTCGCGGAACTTGCGCCGCTTCAGCACCGATTTATCGAACAACCGCAGTGCCATCTCTGCCTGCATCATCCATCCCTCCAGCGGTAGACCGCGCGCACCGCGTCGATCTCGCGCTCGATCTGCCCGTTCGACCAACCCAACTCGCCTGCCATGACGCGGGCGACAAACCACAAATACGATTCTTGTAACGGGGCGGCGCTGCCCCAGTCCGTGCGCCGGAAGATCACATCCGCCAGCGTGAGCGCCATTTCGCGCCGCACGGCGTGCCGCGCTTCTGCCCGCAGCACGCGCAGCGTTTCGGGCGCGTCGTCGCCGGCGGTCTCGTCTAAGCTGCCGATCACGCGCCGGTATTCCGAGCCGTAATTCGCCACCAAGCGGCGGATCGTCGGCGGGCTGAGTTCGTGCGGCGGATCGTCGAGCTGTTCATGGAGATACTCTTCCACCGAGTCGAGCGCACCGCCATACAGCGGCGTCAAGTCCGAGACCGAGGGTGCAGGTGTGCGCTTGAGGCTTTTGAACAGCAGATCGACGGCGCGCACGGCGACTTCGCGCGCGGTGGTGTACTTGACGCCTTCCACCGTGATCAAGCCGACGCCGTGATCGATCAGGCGCGGGTGCTGGCTCAACTGCACATCCTCCGGCGCGCTGCCCGGTTTGAGCGGGAGCAGTCCGCGATGCACGAAGGTCACATCGTCCACCGTCAGGCACGCCGACGGGATCGCATCGTTGATCGCCGTCACCAGCGCCGTGACTTCGGCGGTGGTCACACGCAGCGCCGACGGATCGCCCGTGTAGGGGTAGTAATCCGTGCCGATCAGCGACCAGCCGCGCCACGGCGAGACGAAATACAGGCGTCCCTGCCCGCGCAGCCCGACCGCGTGATCTTTGAACAGCGGGCGTGTGATGATGTTGATCGCCTTCGCCAGCCTGAGCGGTTTCCCGGCAGGTTTCAGCCAGTCGGTCACGCAGTCGATCCACGCGCCGCTCGTGTTGATCACCCGCTTCGCCTGAATCTCGAACTCCGCACCCGTCAGTTGATCTTGCGCGCGCACGCCCATCACCTGATCGCCCCAGCGCAGAAAGCCGACCGCTTTAATGTAGTTCGCCAGCACCGCGCCGATGTTTTCGGCAGAGAGCAAAAACGCCAGCGTCAGCCGTTCGGTGTTGTATGCCTGCGCGTCGTAGAAGACGCACCCGCCCGTCAAGCCGTCCGTCCTGATCCCCGGCGCAAGGGCGAGCGTTTCGGCTTTCGAGATGATGTGCGCGTTCGGGATGTGCTTGGAGGCGTCGAGTCCGCGATTGCGATCCATGCTCAGCGCGTCGTTGATGCGCGTCGCCACCGCCATGACTTCTTTGCCCTTCATGCCGTGCCCGTAGGTCGGCACGAGGACGGGCAGCACGTTGACCAGATGCGGCGCGATCCGCAGCAGCGTACTGCGTTCGCGGATCGATTGGCGCATCCGGCGGATGTCGGCGTGTTGGAGGTAGCGCAGACCGCCGTGAATCGTCTTCAGGCTGTTGGCGGATGCGCCGCTGCCAAAATCCGCCTGCTCGATCAAGGCGACGGATAAGCCGCGTAATGCCGCTTCCCATGCCAGCGTCGCGCCGTAAATGCCGCCGCCGATGATCACGGCGTCGTAGGTCGTGCCCGCCAGCGCCGCCAGATCGCGCTTCATCGGACGCCCCTTTCCAAGTCCGCCAGCACGCTGGCGAACGTCCGGCAAAAGGCGTCGTAGTTGTACTTCGTGTCGATCAAGCGCCTGCCCGCCGCGCCGAGCGCCGTCCGCAGCCCCGGTTCGCCCGCCAGCCGGATCAAGCCCTCGGCGAACGCGCGCGGGTGCGGATCGGTCAGCAGCGCCGACGCCGGATCGAGCACCTGCGTGTGCGTCGAAAGGTTGGTCGCCAGCACGGGCTTGCCGCTCTGCAAGTAGGAATACAACTTCATCGGCGTGTTGCTGCCCTTGATGCGCGGCGAGACGAGGATGTCCGCCTGTTCGAGGTACGCCGACAGCAGCGCGACCGGCTTCGCGCCCAAGAAATGCACGCGCTCCTCGATGCCGAGTTCGCGGGCTTTCCCGGTGTATTTGTCGATGTCGGCGGGCTTGCCCCCGATGATCACGAGGTCGAGTCCGGGGCGCTGCTCCGCCGCCAGCCAGAAGCTTTCCAGCAGCAGATCGATTCCCTGATACAGTTCGAGGTTGCCGATGTACAGCGCCATGACGCCCGACAAACCGAGCTTGGCGCGCACGTTTTCCGCCGGGATCGCGCAGACTTCGGGGGGCAGCGGCACATCGTAGAGCACGGCGATCTTGCGCGCGCCCGACCGCGCCGCCTCATCGCGCAGCGAGTCGCAGACCGGGACGACCACCGCCGCGCGCCGCATCATCCAGCGCTCGACCCCGCGCAGAGCGGGGAGCAGCGGCTTAAACGCGCCGATCTTGTCGGTAAGCTGACCGGAGAGCGACGAGTCCATGTCGTACAAAAACGGGATGCCGAATAACAGCTTGAGGATCACGGCGATGAAGGCGGCTTCTTCGACCGCGTGCACGTAATCGTAGCGCCCGCGCGCCGCCATGCGGATCGCCTGCGGCAGCATCAGCGTGTCGCAGATCAGCTTCTTGGGCGAAAAGCCGGGGCGGATGTTCTTCAGGAAGGGCAGCGCGGGCGTGCGGTGGATCGTCACACCGGGCAGGGTCAGGTCTTCGCCCTCATGCAAGGTCAGCACATCGACCTGATCGCCGCGCCCGGACAGCACTTCGAGCAGCAGCTTGATCGCGATGGGCGTGCCACGTTCCTGATAAAACGGCTGCGGCGCGAGCAAAAGAATTTTCATGCGTCCTCAATTCACGCTTGAACGGATGACTTTGAGGATCACGGGCGATCCCCAGCGCTGCGTCAAACCGAGCGACCGGTTCATGCCTTCGACCACCCGCGAGATCGCCGGAGTTTGCAGTTTGCGATGCACGACCATCGGCGCGAAGAATTCGGCATAGTGCTCGCCGTAGATGAAACACTGCTCACGAAAGGTCTTGAGCAGATCAGCGCGGCGGAATGACGTATACGTGCGCGTGTTGCCTTCTAAACTCTTCTTTAAATGGAATAGGTGCGGCGCAAGGGCGTTGATGCTCTCAACTTCGGGGAAATCGACGATCACTGCTTTTTCTGCGACACGGCACAACTCCGCGAGGAACGGTTTCCACGCCGTGACGTGCGGCAGCAGCCGGTAGCTGATCACCACGCCGAACGATTTATCGGGGTACGGAAGTTCAAGGAAGTCGACCACGTCGAACGTGCAGCGCCGCGCGTCGATGTAAGGTTGGATGCGTTGGGCGCAGATCGGCGCGCTGCCGACGACAGTCACGTCGAAGTTCTTCTGGATCAGCGTCCCGGCGATCTGTCCGTGACCACCGCCGACATCCAGCACGGTCGCGCCGGGGTACGGCGCAAGCATTCGCAAGGTCGCGCGTTCCTGCACTTGCAGAAACCATTTGCCGACATTGCCCGCAAACCGCCCCGCATAATCGTCTGACGAGGTCTCAATATCGGCGGTTTCGCTAAATTCAACCGGGGTGCGCATCATCATTTTAATCTCGTTTCTGTGTTTTGTTCCGACTATAGAGTCGCCCTCCTTACAACGAGATAAAGCAAGGATTGAGAGGAAAAACAGGACTGAGGGTCTGTCGGCAAACCCCTCACCCCCAACCTGACAGGGGTAGGTATTTAATTCTCCCGAAGTAACCCGTGTTCACTTCGGCGAGAACCTGTAGGGACGAGGCATGCCTCGTCCTATTTTTTCTCTGGATTGGGTGACAGA
>JACSRG010000277.1 GCA_014879865.1 Anaerolinea sp. | reverse complement strand
TTTGTGCTGTCGGATCGCAGCGTGATCGCTGCTCCAACGGCTGCCGCAAGTTTGAGCCGCTCGGCGTTTAGATCGACGGCAATGACAGGCATGCAACCAGCCGCCCGCAACACCTGTATCAGGAGCAGACCGATCATACCTGTACCGATCACAACGGCACTTTCACCGATCTTGATCTGCGCTCGTGTTACGGCATGGACGGCGATCGAAAGCGGCTCGACCAACGCACCTTGTTCAAACGTGACCGCGTCAGGCAGACGGTAAAGTACTCGTGCCGGGACGCAGACATACTCTGCGAAGGCACCGTGTTGGCGATATTCTGCGCACGAAACGCCTAACACACGGCGGTTATCGCACAGGTTGATCTCACCACGACGGCAGTACCAGCACTCTCCGCAGAATAGGGTTGAGTCAAACGTTACGCGGTCGCCGTTTTGCCAGCCCTTAACAGCACTGCCAATGTCGACAAGGGTGCCGCTTGCTTCGTGCCCCATGATGATCGGTGGAATTCGCCGCCCCGTAATGCCAGTCATGCCATGTATATCACTGCCGCAGATTCCACAGCTGTGAACACGCACCAGTACCTCATCAGGTGCAACGTTCGGCATGACTACTTCTGTGTAAGAAAACTCACTGTATTGTTCAAGGACAAGTGCTTTCATTTCGTGAATTCTCCTTGTGACCACTTTTGTAAAACCAGCGGAGCGGATCGCCGCGTCAAAGTGTCAGTTCGTGGCTGTCGGGCGGGAACTGACACGTGCGCCACGCCTTGCACCAGCGATGATACGCGACCAGCATCGGGAAGACGGCTTTCAACCGCTCTGTATCTTCGGTCAACTGGAAATACTGCCATTCTGTCCATGCCAGAATGTGCGATCCGGTGCTGCTCGGATCAAACAGCCTGAACATATCCCGTCCTGGAACCGCGCTGATCTCTCGGCAGATGAAGCCGTCGTCATTGCTGCCCGCAAATTGGGCTGATCAACCCGGTTGAGTCTGTCTTGCAGGAGTTGACTCAGTTTCATCATGATTTCTCGGCGGTGACCGTTGTTGTTCGGGTACGGGCGCGCAGCGCGTATTTCCCCGATGGAACCGTATGTGCCCAACCGCGCGTTTTCTCGCCGTTCAGCGTCACCGTCTCCACATCCACCACCTCATTGGGGATATGCAGCGAGGCGGTCGTGTTTGGTGGAACGACGACCGTCCATTCAAAGTGACCCTCTGCTAGGTTCCACGCCGAAACGAGTTCACCGTAGAGCGTGTCGATCTTCCCCGATGCGTAACTCAAGCCTCCGCCGGGCTGAGGACGCAAGATTGTGTGTTTGTACCCCGGTGCGGATGGATCAAGATCGATCCCCGCGACCGTGTTATAAAGCCATGCGCCAATCGCCCCGTACGCATAATGATTGAACGAGTTCATATTCGGCGTTTGGAACCCGCGTTCCGGTGTCCAGCCGTCCCAGCGTTCCCAGATCGTGGTTGCGCCCTGTGCGACCGCATACAGCCACGAAGGCCAGCTTTTCTGATGGAGCAGTTGATACGCCGTGTCCAAGTGTCCATTCTCGCTCAGAACATGATTCAGATACGGTGAACCGACAAATCCGGTGGAGAGGTGCATTCCGCGCCGCTCGATGTCTGCGACCAATTCTTGCGCCGCGAGCAGACGCAGATCATCCGGCAGCAGATCAAAATAGAGCGCCAGCACATACGCAGTTTGGGTTGGCTCAAACAGATCAGTGTTGAATACCATCGACGTAATTGCGCCATAATCCACCGCTTGCAAATTCCCGCGTGAAAGCGCATCGGCTTCATCCATCTGGCGGCGAATCTCAGAAGGTACGACCGGAACGGCGGGAATCGCGCTGCCGACGCAATAGCGACTGGCAAAAACGGACTTTACAGCTTCAAACAGCGTGCGATACCGTGCCGCGTCGTCTGTTTTTCCCAGAACCGCCGCGATTTCGCTCATCAGCCGCGCGTCATATGCCAGAAATGCTGTGCCGAGCAGGTCGCGCGGCGTGCTCGCATTGATCGACAGCCAGTCACCAAAGCCGGGCCAGCCGTCCCAATCCGGGGCACAGCGTACAAGTCCGGGACTGTTGGCGATCAAGAAATCCATGAAGCGTGTCATCGTTGCATAGCTTTGTTCGAGAATGCGCGTGTCGCCATAACATTGATAGATCGTCCAAGGACAGATGATCGCCGCGTCCGCCCATGCGGGTCCGCCATCGGTGGGGACATCGGTCGCATAAGGGACAACCGCCGGGATTGACCCGTCTGCACGCTGCGCGTCATCGACATCGTGCACCCATTTGGTCATGAAGCCCGCGACATTCATGTTAAACGCCGCCGTGCGCACGAACACCTGAATATCGCCCGTCCAGCCGAGCCGCTCATCACGCTGCGGGCAGTCGGTCGGAATATCGACAAAGTTCCCTCTTTGTCCCCATTGGATATTACGCTGAAGCTGGTTCAACAGCGGGTCGGAGCACTCAAATGATCCGGTTAACGCCATATCCGAATGCAGCACGATCCCTGTGATCGTGTCGCGTGTGACCTCGTTCGGGTAGCCTTCGATTTCGACGTAGCGGAAGCCGTGAAATGTGAACTTCGACTCCCAAACTTCCTCACCGCCGCCTTTGAAGGTGTAATAGTCAGTCGCATGGGCGCTGCGCAAATTGATATAGTACGGCGTTCCGTCCGCATTAAGGATTTCAGCATAGCGGATTATGATGGTTGTGCCCGCTGGCGCACTCCCCTTGAAACGCACGCGCCCGACCATGTTCTGACCGAGATCGAACAACCAACGCTTGCGCCCCATCGTCCGCTGGTTGATCGGATCGGTGATTGGCGGCATTTCCTTGATGCGGCGCACCGTTGGACCATTCAGCGCCACACATTGAATATCAGGATGGGTAAACGAGGCGGCAGGCAGCCATTGAGACGCATCAAAACCGGGAGTATCCCAACCGGGAATCTCGCGACGTGCATCGTATGCCTCACCCATGATCAAATCGCTGTGCGTGATCGGTCCGAACTGGTACGCCCATGACGAATCAGAGGCGATCGTGCGTGTGCTGCCGTCCGTGAGTGTGATTTCAAGCTGCGCGAGAAGCTGAGGACGATCGAAATAGTTTTGACGATGCAGCCAGCCGACGTACCCTACCGCCCACCCGTCACCAAGCACCGCGCCAATCACGTTTTCACCCGTTTGAAGCAGTCCGGTCACATCATACGTGAGCACCTGCACCCGCTTGTGCGTGTCCGTCCATCCCGGCGCGAATACATCCTTACCGACGGTCTGCGCGTTGATCGAACACTCGAACAGCCCTAAGGCGGTCACATACAGCCGCGCTGATGTGGCATTTGCCGGGAGCGTAAATGTTTTGCGCAAGTACGGCGGGGGGAAGGTGCTGCGTGCTCCACCTGCGAATGCCGCGCCGATCCATTGGGCACGCCAATCGTCGGCTTTAAGCAGCCCCATCTCGAACCACGCCGGATCGCTCGTGATCGATGCGCCGGTTTCGTCCCACACGGTGACATTCCAGTAGACGCGCTGGCGCGATTGAAGCGGTAATCCACCGTACACTACATGCACCGATTGATCACGCTCGACTCTGCCGCTGTCCCATAAATCCGCGTGTTCGAGCGTTTCAAGGGTGCTGGCAGCGCGGATTTGATATGCAATCTGCCGCGCACCGATTCGAGTGGTCTGCATCTGCCAACCGAGGCGAGGCTGCTGGACATCGATTCCGAGCGGGTTCGTGCGGTATTCGCAAATGAGACGGGTAATCTTGGTTTCGGACATCTACTGGATTCCTTTAGCAATAAGCGCAGGTGCGTTCTCACCGTCAAATTAGAAGGGATTTGAACCCACTTGACAAATTCGAAACGGCTCTATATGCTCAATTTACACGAGTAAGCTGAGTCGTGTCAACTTTTTGATGTTTGTTTGATTATTTTGGAACGAACTTTTCATGAAACGTCCAACGCAAGCCGATGTTGCCCGAATCGCCGGGGTATCCCGCGCGACGGTTTCGTATGTATTGAACGACACAACCGATCAGCGTATCCCGATTTCGCCGGAAACACGCCAGCGTGTACTGGACGCGATTGCGGCGTTGGGCTACGAAATTGATGCGCGCGCGCAGGCGCTCCGCAGCGGCGAAACCAAAACGATCGGCGTACTCGTGCCGATGTACGAAAACCCGTTCTTCTGGCAAATTCTGCTTGGTATTGCTTCCGAAGCGGAAGCAAACGGCTACAGTTTACTGCTCGCCCACAACATTCTGACCCCGGAACAACAAACCCGGAGCATCCGCGAACTTGCGGAGCAGCGCGTCGATGGGTTGATCTTGATGATCAGTTTCAAGGAGCTTTCGGAGTCGATTATGACGCAGGTGCGTAAATCCTCGCGCCCGATTGTCGAACTCACCGCTTCAGAGTCCGAATTTGATGTCGTTCGTCAGGGCTACGGCGATGGCGCGCGGGCGCTGATGACACACCTGTTTGACTTAGGACACAAGCGTATCGGCTTCTTGTTCGGCGTGACACTGCGATCACAGGGCAAGGATCGCTTAACGGCGTACCAGTATTCACTGGAATCTGCCGGACTAGGGGTAGACGACTCGCTGATCATCCAGTGCGGCGAGCAGATGGAAGACGGGTATCGCGCTGCGCTTGGTCTCTTGAGCCGCCCTGATCGCCCAACCGCATTGATCGCGATTAATGACCTGCTTGGCATAGCAGCCATCCGCGCCGCCGCTGATTTGGGGCTGCGTGTGCCTGACGATGTTTCTATTGCCGGATTTGACGATATTACGTTCACCCGTTACAGCGTGCCGCGACTGACCACTGTTACGGGAAGCCCGGAACAAAACGGACGCGATGCAGTGCGCCTGCTGCTCAAACGGCTTGCCGAACCGGATCGTCCGCAAGAGGTGATCACGGCTGACTGGCGGCTGCATATCCGCGAGTCTACAGGACGTGCGCCATAAGCAACACCCCCTCTTCAAGAACAAGAGCGCGCCCACAAAAGCGGGCTTTTGGGATGTTAGTCTATAGATTAGGAGAATTTCACGTGAAACGGATTGCCTTTTTCTTTGTTCTCTTGTTGGTTCTGAGTATCTCAGCAGCTTACGCTCAGGAGTCGGTATCCCTTACATATCTGGTGGATGACAGCCAGAACAACAGCGGTACAGCGCAAGCCCTCGCTGACGCTTATATGGCGCTGCATCCGAATGTGACGATTATCGTTGAGACTCGTCCAGCCGGTACCGAAGGCGATAATCTCGTCAAAACACGTCTCGCAACGGGCGACATGACCGACATCTTCTGGTACAACTCCGGCTCACTGCTCCAAGCGTTGAACCCGACCCAGACTCTCGTTGACCTCTCCGATCAACCCTTCATCGCCAATATTGTCGAATCGTTCCTGCCGACTGTATCGCAGAACGGTGCAATTTTCGGCGTACCGTCGCAAACCGCAATGGGCGGCGGTATCTTCTACAACAAGCGCGTCTACGAGAACCTCGGTCTGAGCGTCCCGACGACATGGGCGGAATTCGAAGCGAACAATGAAGCCATCCTCGCTGCAGGTATCTCGCCCGTGCTGGCGACATTCGGTGATACGTGGACATCACAGTTATTCGTGTTGGGCGACTACTACAACGTGGAACAAGCTGTCCCCGGTTTTGCTGATTTGTACACTGCTAATCAAGCCAAGTACGCCACGACTCCTGAAGCGATGGCGGGATTCACCTACTTGCAGGAAGGCTACGAGCGCGGCTGGTGGCAGCCCGACTATGCAACGACCCGCTTTGAGCAGGGCTTGGCACTGCTGGCAAGTGGTGAAGTTGCCCACTACCCGATGCTGACCTTCGCGCTAGGGACGATCGCCACCAACTGGCCCGATCAGGTTAACGACATTGGTTTCTTCGCGCAGCCGGGCACCCGCGCAACCCGGGCAGATCTTGTTGCTG
>JACSRG010000103.1 GCA_014879865.1 Anaerolinea sp. | reverse complement strand
AGCCTGACCCAGAACCGCGAGCGCGCCATGCAAATCCTCAAAGCACGGTTATTCGACATCGAGCGCAAAAAGCGCGAAGCCGAACTGAATGCGCTTAAGGGCGAAAACGTGGACGCCGGTTGGGGCAATCAGATTCGCTCCTACGTCCTCCACCCCTACCAGATGGTCAAGGATCACCGGACGGGCTATACTGTAGGCAATCCGACCCCCGTGCTTGATGGGCGCTTAAATGATTTCATGGAAGCCTATTTGCGCGCCAAAGTCGGCGGTTTTGTTTCGCCGGATGAAAGCGAACTCGTCCCATAGCCATGTGGAGTTGAGATGAGCTACCTGAATCTCGCCGTCGATGTCTCATCCTTGCCCAATGGACGGTATCGGGTACGCTTGTCGTCGCCTGTTGGCGAAGCCAGTGCGGACGTAGACAGTCCGCTCAGCCAACCAGAAATCGAACGCTTCTTGTCGATCCTCGGACGCTCTCCCCGCGTCTCGAAAGCCGAAGAAAATGCGGCGGCGCGTGACCTCGGCGCGCGTTTGTTCAATTTCTTGATTCACGGCAGCGATGATACGAGCGCGGTCTATGTCGCCAGTTTGGAACGCGCCGGCAGCGCAGGGCTGCGCCTTCGTCTGAACGTCGAGAATGCCGGGGATTTGCGTACGCTGGCGTGGGAATACATCCGCGACCCACAGCGTGATTACCTCGCGCTCTCCCGTTTGACGCCGGTCGTGCGCTACACCCCGCTCGTCACCGTACGCCCTCCGGCGAAAATTGACTATCCCCTGCGCGTGCTGGTGATGATTTCCGCCCCGAAAGATTTCCCGGAACTGGATGTCGAGGGCGAATGGCGGCGGCTCAATGAAGCGACCGCCGATTTACAGCGGCGCGGCATGATGATCCTCGAACGCCTCGACAGCGCCACGCTGATCGCTTTGCAGCGGCGGCTGCGCTCTGGCGAATACCACATCTTTCACTACATCGGTCACAGTGACTACGACGAGACTTCCAAACAAGGCGTGGTTGTCTTCGAGAGCGAAGCGGACGAGAGCAAAGCGCAGGTGATCAGCGGCGCGGCGCTCGGACGCGAACTCGGCGAAGAAACATCACTGCGCCTCGTCGTGTTGAACTCGTGCCACAGCGCGACCCGCCCCGATACCGATGCACTGGCGGGCATCAGCAGCAGCCTCGTCGTGCGCGGCATTCCTGCCGTCGTCGCCATGCAGTTCAACATCACCGACAACGCCGCCCAAGCCTTTGCGGAGGAGTTCTACCGCGCACTCGCCGAAATGCTGCCCATCGACACGGCGATCAGCGAGGCGCGCCGCGCGATTGCCAACCGCGTGCAGAACATCGAATGGGCAACCCCGGTGCTGTTCATGCGCTCGGACAGCGGCGTGCTGTTCACATCGACCACCGACACGGAAACGCGCCCCGGCATGGCGACAGTCGGAGAGCCCGTGCGACGTAACCCGCTCCTGTATGCGGGGATCGCCGCCATCGCGTTGGTCGCGCTGGTCGTGCTGGTGCTGACCATTCGCCAGCAGCCGGAACCTCCACCGCTGACTCCAACCCTGCTGCCAACCGAAACCTCTGACCCTGCCACCCTGCCCGATCTGCAAATCGGCAATATGCGCATCTCACCGCGCCGTCCTGCGCCCGGTCAAATCTTCATCCTCAGCATTACCCTGACCAACGCGGGCTTGGCGGACAGCGGCGCGTTTAGCTGGTCGTGGGACGCCAGTCCGACCCTGCTCGATGCGCTGGAAGGGCGCGTCGATAACATCCCGCCGGGAGCATCAAAGAATATCAGCTTCCCCTACAGTTATGGCTGGTGGGGCGAATTCAACACCCTCATGAATATCGACGTAGACTCCGAAATCGGGGAGAGCGAAGAACGCAACAACCGCCGCCCCTTTGTCATCACTTTGGACAGAGAGCTCCCCTTCGACGTCGATTTCAGCCTATTGCCCAACAATACGCTTGTCGAGCCACCCTTCCGGCTTGGTGGCGATGATTTCTTCCCATGGAATCTCGATTTCATGGTGGGTAATTTGGCTGCGCCTGCTTGTCTCGATGCCCCGCTCGATCTGATCGAGACAACCGACGGCGATGTCATCCTTACGCCCGGCGCGGATACAGTGGCAGCATGTGTGGATCAACCGCTGACAATCACCATCATTCGAGGACCGGTCGGGGATGCGCAGATCGAAGTTGTCCCGCTTGAATCCGGCACGGCGACGCTGCGCCTGTATTCAAACCCGACGACTGGCGATGCGATCTTCACATCAGAGCCGATTGCGGTCACAGCGGGCGAGCCTATTTTGCTCGGTGCAACTGACGGAGTGGATCGCCAGATTCGCCGGATCGAAATCAGCGTGGAGGGGCAGCCGGTGCAGCTCACGCGACTGGTGCTGCTGCCCGTGATCGAAAACCCTTGACAAAATGTTAAAGCGTCGTTATACTTATTATCCATGCGGGTAATGTGACTCCGCCCGTAACAGTTTAGTATATACAACACAAGCCTCTCCTTGACAATAGAGGGTGAGTAGGCTACGATATTCATTACGAATTTTCACAAGTGCCCCACATGCAGCAGCGGTGAAAGCAGGTTTTCACTCGCTGATTTGTCATCTATGGTGCACGCCGCAGGTCAACTTCCATCTCCGATGGAGTCGGTTGCTATCCAACTTGTATGAAGCTAAGTTCTAGCGCAGAGGAGGATGCCCTTGGAGGCAAAGGATTTTAGCGCACTGCGCGTCAGTCTTGCCTCGCCAGAGCAGATCAAGTCATGGTCGTATGGCGAAGTCACCAAACCGGAGACGATTAACTATCGTCGACTGCGTCCGGAGAAGGACGGTCTTTTCTGCGAAGCGATCTTCGGACCCACGCGGGATTGGCAGTGCTACTGCGGCAAGTATAAGAATGTTCGGTATCGCGGCATCACCTGCGATAAGTGCGGTGTCGAAGTCACGCGGGCGTCGGTTCGACGTGAACGCATGGGACACATCGAACTCGCCGCTCCGGTTGCCCACGTCTGGTACACCCGCCGCGTCCCCAGTCATCTCGGTCTCCTGCTCGACATCAGCCGCCGCAATCTGGATCGCGTGCTGTATTTCGCGCAGTATGTCATCACCCGCATTGACGAGGATGCTCGCCAGCGCGCGTTGGGACGCATCGATAAGGAGCTTCAGCAAAAAGAAGCTGCCCTGACCGGCGAGAAAGACGAGCAAGCGGATGTCGCCAAGAACCGCCGCGATGAAATTCTGCGGCAGGTCGAGCAAGAAACCAAGAGCATCAACGCGCATTTCAACTCCGAACTCGAACGCTTGAGCACGGAATTGGTGCGCGAAGCCGATTCGGTGCAGAAGCGCATTGAAGCGCAGTTGAACCAGCGCGCCGTGACCGACATCGACTTCCCCAGCGCCAACACCGTCATCGTGGCGCGCGGTGAAGTTGTGGATAGCAGTCATATCGCCCGCGTGCAGAGCATCGTCGGGACGCGCCTGAGCGAACTGCAAGTCGAAATCGAAGAAACGCGCCGTCAGGAACTTGAACGCCTGAACACCGACGCGAATGCGCTCGTGGTTGGCGACAGCGGCAGCGCCGACGAGATGGACGAACTCAACCAGCGGATCGCGCACATTCGTCAGAGCGCGGACAAGGCGCGCAACGAAATGGCGGAGCTGCACGTCTTGCAGTTCCTCTCCGAGACGCGCTACCGCGAACTGAAGCAGCGTTACGGTCAGGTATTCCACGCCGATATGGGCGCAGAAGCCTTCTATGACATTTTGCAAGACATGGACTTGGACAAGCTGTCGGTCGAGCTGTGGCACGAAGTCCGCACGACCCGCTCCAAGCAGAAGAAGAAGAAAGCCACCAAGCGTCTGCGTGTGGTCGAATCGCTGCGCAAGAGCCACAATCGTCCTGAATGGATGATTTTGACCATGCTCCCGGTTATCCCGCCCGATCTGCGCCCGATGGTGCAGTTGGATGGCGGTCGGTTTGCCACCAGCGACCTGAACGACCTGTACCGCCGCGTGATCAACCGCAACAATCGCCTCAAGCACCTGCTCGAACTCGGCGCGCCGGATGTTATCGTGCGCAACGAGAAGCGTATGCTGCAAGAAGCAGTAGACAGCCTGATCGACAACAGCCAGCGTGGCAAAGCGTTGAGCCGTCGCGGTCGCCGAGAACTCAAGTCGTTGAGCGACATGCTCAAGGGCAAGAAGGGGCGCTTCCGCCGCAACCTGCTCGGTAAGCGCGTGGACTATTCCGGTCGTTCGGTCATCGTCATCGGTCCGCGCCTCAAGCTGCACCAATGCGGTCTGCCCAAGACAATGGCGCTCGAACTCTACCGCCCGTTCGTGATCAGCCAGTTGGTACGCTACAACTACGCCAGCAACGTCAAAGGCGCGAAGCGTATCATCGAGCGCGAACGTCCCGAAGTCTGGGAAGTGCTGGAGCAGGTCATCAAGGAACGCCCGGTGCTGCTCAACCGCGCGCCGACGCTCCACCGCCTCGGCATTCAGGCATTCGAGCCGCAGTTGGTCGAAGGCAAGGCGATCCAGATTCACCCGCTCGTTTGCTCGGCGTTCAACGCCGACTTTGACGGCGATCAAATGGCGGTTCACGTCCCCCTGAGCGAGAAAGCGGTTCAGGAAGCGCGCGAACTCATGCTGAGCACCAAGAACCTGCTCAAGCCCGCCGACGGTCAGCCGATTGTCGGTCCGGCGAAGGACATGGTGTTGGGTATGTACTACCTGACGCTCGACCCGACGGTCGAAATCGTCACGCGCCCGGACTCGGCGGATCGCTTCCGCACGATTGACAGCCTGAGTGACCCGGAAGCGAAGATCGGCGTGCCGATGCGCACGAATGGCTACTACTTCCTAAAGGATCACGACGTCCCCGGCGCATCCATCTACGAGGATGTCAAAGTCGTGCAGGAAAATGGTCGCACGAAGGTCACCGAAAAGGCAATGGATCGCGCGATCCGCGCGCTGCTCGACGGTGAAGTGGATGCGATCTTGGTCAACTCGTATGATATGCGCCAGACGATCAAGAAGAAGAAGCTCGCCGGACAGGTGGTCTTCTCGAACCTGCACGAACGCCGCCATGTCGTGGACATCGACGAGGTCGAGTACCTGTACAACATCGGCTTGGTCGAACTGCATACGCCAATTCTGCTCGGCAACTACTACGATCACCTGCCGCCGCAGGACGAACCCGAACCTTGCACGGTCGGGCGCGCGCTGTTCAACCGCATCCTGCCGGACGAAATCCGCTTTGTGCAGGAAACGCTGGGCAAGAAGCAGTTGCAAACGCTGGTCGATAAGTGCTACCGCCGCCTCGGTTCGGAACGCACGACCGACATCGTGGACAAGATCAAGGATTTGGGCTTCTACTACGCGACGATCTCCGGCACGACGATTGCCGTCACCGACCTGACGATCCCCGACGAACGCGCGGGCATCCTCAGCGAGGCGGAAGCGGTGGTCGAACGCGCCGAACGCGACTTCCGGCGCGGTCTGCTGACCGAAGAGGAGCGCTACCAGCGCACCATCGACGTGTGGAATAAGGCGAAGGATCAACTCCAAGACCTGATCCGCGACACGCTCAACCCGTTCGGTCCCATCGCCATTATGGCGATCTCCGGCTCAACCAAGGGCGGTTTCGGTCCGATCACGCAGTTGGCGGGGATGCGCGGTTTGATGGCTGACCCGTCCGGTCGCATCATCGACCTGCCCATCCGCAGCCACTTCCGCGAAGGCTTGACCGCGCTCGAATACTTCATCTCGACGCACGGCGCGCGTAAGGGTCTCGCGGATACGGCGCTCCGTACCGCCGACGCGGGTTATCTCACCCGCCGTCTCGTGGACGTCGCGCAGGATATGATCATCAACCGTACGGACTGCGGCACGGAAGGCGGCATCTGGATTCGCCGTTCGGACGATATCGCCGGTCAGACCGTGTACGAACGTATCGTCGGGCGCTGCGCCGCGATGGACATCTTCCACCCGGAGACGGGCGAATTGATCGTCGCGCGCAACGGCATGATCGACGAAGATGTCGCCGAAAGCATTCAGAACAGCCCGCTGCAAGAGGTCTATGTCCGCAGCCCGCTGACGTGCGCCCTAATTCACGGCATCTGCGCGCTGTGCTATGGTCGTGACCTCGGTCGCGGCGAAATGGTCGAAATCGGGACGGCAGTCGGCATCATCGCGGCGCAGTCCATCGGCGAACCCGGTACGCAGTTGACGCTCCGTACCTTCCACACCGGCGGTACGGCGCAGGCAAGCGGTGACATCACCAGCGGTCTGCCCCGCGTCGAAGAACTGTTCGAGGCGCGCAAGCGTCCGAAGGGCGAAGCGGTCGTCACCGACATCGGCGGGACGCTGCGCCTGAGCCGTCGCGAAGGTGTGCGTATCGCCACCGTGATCGACAGCGAAGTCTTCAGCGAACAGCATGAGATGCAGCCGGGGTGGAACCTCAATGCATCGGATAACCAGCGCATCTCGGCAGGCTTCATCCTCGCACAGGATGAGGATACCGGCGAGAAGATCATCGCCAAGATGGACGGTACCGTTCACCTCGAAGACGACATGATCTACATCCGCTACGAGCGGCGCGAGGAGATGGAATACGAAATCCCATCGAGCGGGCGTCTGCTCCCCGGCATCGAGGATGGTGCGACCGTCACCCCCGGTCAGCAGTTGACCGAAGGCGCGAAAAACCCGCATCACATTCTGCGCGTGTTGGGTGGCGAAGCCACGCAGCTTTACCTGCTCACCGAAGTGCAGAAGGTGTACCGCTCGCAAGGCGTGAACATCGCCGACAAGCACTTCGAGATCATTATCCGCAAGATGCTGTCGCGTGTGCAGATCACCAAGAGCGGCGACAGCAGTCTGCTGCCCGGCGAGTTGATCGACCGTCTGCAATTGATCGACATCAACCAGAAGTTGATGGCGGACGGCAAAGACCCGGCGGCAGCCGTGCCGGTGCTGCTCGGCGTGACCAAAGCGGCGCTCAATACGGACAGCTTCCTGTCGGCGTCGAGCTTCCAGCACACAATCCGCGTGCTGGCGGGCGCAGCCATCGAAGGCAAGGAAGACAAGTTGTACGGGTTGAAGGAGAACGTCATCATCGGCAAGCTGATCCCGGCAGGGACGGGTTTCCACACCTATCAAGATCGTGAACTGGTTGCCCCGGTGACGAGCCTTGAAGCGCAGGGAACGCTGGACGCTGATGCGGAAATCTTCGACACCGACGACTTGGACGACGACGAGCGCGGGCGAGATCGTGACCGCGACCGTGATCGGGATCGCGACCGCGACGACCGCTAGGTCGTAAAGCACTCCACATAAAAAACGGACGAGGCATTCCCTCGTCCGTTTTGATTTCCCGCGCTACATCGTCGGCGGCTGGTCTCAAAATGCCATTGATGTCACTGCCCGCGTTCAGATAAATGACGTGCCGGTGTCGCTCGGTTGGTAGTGCCGCATCAGCACCACGCCGGCAAACGGTCAACGCGGCTTAGGTACAGTCGTAGGTTGAAAGCTGCTCATCCGGGCGCACGGCATCATACAGCATCCAGTACAACGGGCGTTCCGTTGTATCCGTGCTGTTCGGATCGACTTGGCACGATGTCCCCGGCACGACGATGCTGTAACCGGCGCGTTCGTCGCTGTTGGTGATCATGCCAAACAGCGTGGCGAAATTCAGATTCCACAGGAACATCTTGTCGATGTAGCCGCTCTGCTGCCCGATCTCAAATGCGCGAATCGTATAGTTTCCCTGTGCCCGGCGGTCGTTGAAATCCATCCAACCTTCGCTTTGCGGGCGCGCACTGGGGAAACCATCCCATGTCGCCCAACCGAACTCCGTCACCCACACCCTACCATCGCTGTCACCCGCGTTCACCATGATCTGGCGATAGTCGCGCAGGTTATCGGCGAAGAAGAAATGCGGATCGTCGTCCCAACCGCGTGTCCCGCAGCAGGTTGCATCGGGCGAATTACCCCAACTGTACGGGTGCACGCCGATCACGACATCCGAGTAATTTCCTAAGCCGTTCGCGTACATTTGCTCAAGGTAGGTGCGGTCGTTTGCCGAGACCGCGCTGTCCCCGGTTGGCGCTAAACCCGCCGTGATGATGGTCATGGTCGGTGAATAAGCACGGATCGCTCGGTAGGCGGGTACGAACAACTGCATATACCCTGCCCCGCTGAACGGAAGCGCGCCGCGCCACTCGCGCAGCAGATTCGGCTCATTCCAGACTTCAATCGCGTCAATCGAACCGCCGATGCGACTGAGCATGAGCGTCAGAAAATCGGCGAACGCCTGCGGATTATCCGGTGGTCCGTCTTCCTGTACGATGGAACGCGCCCAGTTTGGGGCTTTGACCACGCTCAACAGGATGTTGAACTGACGGCGATCGGCATCCTCAACATAGAGTTGAACACGCTGGAAAAAGGCGCTGACCTCGCCCGCGTTGTTCGGCTGCACATCTTCCCATGGGATCTGCAGCTTGATCCACTTGACCCCCAGATGTGTTCCCAAGCGGTACATCGCGTTGTCCCAGTCCGCCTGTTCCAGATTGCTGTCGATCTGGATACCCATCGCATTCGGGTCAAGATCGGGCAGTGCGCCCGCTGAGGTGGCTTCCGGCGTGAACGTAACGCCCGCCTCAGGTGTATTCGATGGGAACGGTGTGAAGGTTGGCGGCGGCGTATAATTGGGTCCGATTACGGGACCACGCACAGTGAGCTGTGGACGCGGTGTCGGCGTGATGTCCCCCTGCGAAAAAGTCGGAATGACCAGTGCACCTACCGAAAGTAGGGCGATGAACAGGGTGAGTGCGAGTCGTTTTGTCATAGGCGCGATCCTAACATAATCAATTGCTTGAAGCTATAGGCGCTTTTCTCGCGTGATTCACTGCGATTCGTGGTATAATGAGAACACCTGTTCATTTGACAGTCTTTGGTTTGTTCCCTAGAATGGTGCGGCTCACGCTGAAATAGCACAGGAAAAAGTATGACCCTAGGTCTAGTGCGGCAAGTAAACATTGGTCAAGAAATGCGCGAAGCCTACCTCGATTACGCGATGAGCGTAATCGTGGCGCGTGCGCTGCCGGATGCGCGCGACGGGTTGAAGCCTGTACATCGCCGAATTCTCTATGCGATGTACGATATGGGCATGCGCGCGGATACGCCTTACAAGAAATGCGCGCGTATCGTCGGCGAAGTCCTCGGCAAGTATCACCCGCATGGCGATGTGGCGGTCTATGAGACTTTAGTCCGCTTAGCGCAAGATTTCTCGATGCGCTACCCGCTGATCGACGGTCAGGGGAATTTCGGCAGCGTCGATGGCGACGGCGCAGCCGCCATGCGCTACACCGAAGCGCGCATGACACAGATGGGTGAAGAACTGCTCGTCAACATCGGCATGAATACGGTTGATTTCGCCGACAACTTCGATGGCACGCTGCAAGAACCGACCGTGCTGCCCGCCAGCATTCCCAACCTCCTTGTGAACGGTTCTTCGGGGATTGCGGTCGGCATGTCTACCAATATCCCGCCGCACAACCTCGGCGAGGTCTGCGACGCGCTGATCTACATGCTCAGCCAGTGGGATAAGCTGGATGACCTCGGCGTGCAAGACCTGATGCGCTTCATCAAGGGACCCGACTTCCCAACTGGCGGTCTCGTCTACCGCCATGTCGATGATTTGGAAAACGGTGACGATTCGCTGATTTCAGCCTATGCGACCGGGCGCGGCAAAGTCACCATGCGCGCCAAAATCCATATCGAAGATATGGGACGCGGCAAGTCGCGGATCATCGTCAGCGAACTGCCCTACCAGACCAACAAAGCGGCACTGATCGAACGCATTGCCTATCTGGTGCGCGAAGGCAAACTGGAAGGCATCGCCGATCTGCGCGACGAGTCGGATCGGCAGGGGCTGCGCATGGCAATCGAGCTTCAGCGCGGGGCGGAGCCTGCGCCGATCATCAGCAGCCTGTTCAAGCTGACGCCGCTGCAAGAGACGTTCAGCATCATCATGCTGGCGCTTGTCAACGGCGAACCACGCTTCCTGACGCTCAAGCAGGCGCTCAAGGTGTATCTCGATCACCGCTTGGAAGTGGTGCGCCGCCGGAGCGAATACGAGCTTGCCCGCGCCAAAGAACGCGCCCACATCCTCGAAGGCTTGCTCAAGGCGCTGGATGCGCTGGACGAAGTGATCGCCACTATCCGCAAGTCACGCACGGCGGATACTGCCCGGACGAACTTGATCCACCTGCTCAAAATCACCGATGTGCAGGCGCAAGCGATCCTCGACATGCAGCTTCGCCGCCTCGCCGCGCTCGAACGCAAGAAGATCGAAGAGGAATACGACGAGAAGGTCAAGCTGATCAAGTACCTCGAGGACGTCCTCGCCAGCCCGCAGAAAATGCGCGACGTGATCAGCGAGGAAATGCGCACGATCAAGGATGCATACAGCGACCCGCGCCGCACGATCATCGTAGACAGCGCGGCGACGCGCCAGATCACGACCGAATCGCTGCTCGTCCCGCAGGAAGAAACATGGGTAACGCTCACCGTTGACGGCAAGATCGGGCGTAGTTTTGACAAGTCCCAACCGAAGGTCACCGGCGACAGCGAAGACCCGCCGCGCTTCATCCTGCAATCCGACTCTACGAAGATTTTGTACCTGTTTTCGACACGCGGGCAGTGTGCCACGATCCCGGTACACCAGCTTCCGCAGATCAACGCCCCGGCGGAAGGTGTGCCCTATCGTGACCTGTGCGGCTTCAAGAACGGCGAGAAAATCGCCGCCGTGCTCAGTCTCCCCGCCGACGAAACCGAGGGTTTTCTGTTGCACGCGACCGAAAACGGCGAGGTCAAGCGCCTGAAAATGGCTGATCTGCCGGGCATGTCGGCGAACGTGTTCAAGGTGATGGATCTCGAGGCGGATGACAACCTGCTCAACGTCCTCTTGACGAGCGGCGCTGACGAAATCGTACTGACGAGCTTCCAAGCGCAGGCGATTCGCTTCAAGGAGTCGGATGTGCGTCCGACCGGATTAGGCGCGGGCGGGATGCGCGGCATCAAGCTGGCAGAACAGCGAGATCGGGTCGTCGGCGCGGGAATCGCGCGCGACAACTTACACCTGTGGACGATTACCGACGACGGCATCGCCAAGAGTTCTCCGCTGACTGAATACCCGGTACAGGGGCGTGCGGGCAGCGGCGTCGTCACGATGAAGCTGCCGAAGGACAGCATGGGCGTTGTCGCATCGGTGCTGGCACACATGGATGATCACGTCGTCGTCCTGACAACTAAGAATCGCCCGAAGACGATGCGCATCACCCTTGCGCCAAGCGGCAGACGCGACAAACGCGGGGATATTGTGATTTCGTTGGGCAGCAAGGAACAGGTCAGCGCGGCGATCCTGCCGCAGTTGGTCGAAGCGCCAACGCCGGTGGCAGCAGCAGCGGAGACCACCGACGCGCCTACGTAGAATTCAGTCACAGGGACGAGCGTACTCACTCGTCCCTGTGGTCACTTAACCTGATAACTGCAAGGAAGCGGCTTGGGCTTGCAGCGCGGCGGACGGTTCAACGCCGAGGCTGCGCTGCAATTCCTGCGTCAGCATGTGATAGACGCGCAATCCTTCGGCGGGCATATGCAGCGTATCGTACAGACGCATGATATTGCCAACCAAATCTTCCCGCCCGCGCTGAATACGCGCGGCACGCAGGAACAGGCTGAGCGCACGTCCGGTCTCGCCCTCATCATCCACCAAGCGCCCTAAGCTCACCAGCGCATCGCTGTACGTCTGCCGCACGCTCACGCGCCGCGTCCGTGCCCATTCAAGCTCCATGCCGCTCAAGAAGTCGCCCCGGTAGAGCGAGATCGCCCGGTACAGCAGTTCACGCGACTCTATCGGCGAGCTGATCTGACTGTCCTGCAGCAGTTTGTTGAACACGCCGATATCGTAGCTCAACTGGATCGTGGGCGAGATGTGATAAAACCCTGACCAGTAAACTGTGAGGTCTGCATCCAGCACTTCATTGATTTTGCGTTTGGTCACATGGAATACGTTGGTCGCCTCGCGCACAGGCAGCGTGGGCCAGAACGTCTGGAAGATCTCGGCGCGCGTGACCATGCCCCGATCCACAAGGTAAAAGAACAGCGCACGGGGCAGTACGCCATCCCAGTTTTTGATTTCCTTCCCGTTGAGCAGCACACGCCCGCTGCCGAGCGCGTAGACTTCGAGCAGTGCCGATTCGCCGGTGCGGTTCGCATAATCAGCGAGCATTTCCGTCTCGTTGACAGGCAAAAAGGCACTCATTTGATGCAGACTGGCGTCTTGCATCAGAGCGGGGAGCAGCGTGCGGCTGAAGAGCACGATGCGGGCATCGCCCGCTTCTGCGAGCAGGCGGCGGACGAATAACACTAATGATGCCGGTTCAGCGCGATCACATTCTTCGAGCAATATGTAGGTTGCAGCCGACTGCGGCTGAAGCGCGGCGGCATACTGCTGCCAAAGCTGCTCTTCGTTCAGCGACGCGCCGTGAAACCGCATGTAAGCATAAGACTGCCCGAACAACGAGAGCAGCCAATGCTGTGCTGCAAAATTGGGATGAATAAGTATCAATCGGACAGCGGGCGGGAGATCCCTTAACTGACGTTCAGCGAGCGTTCGCATCCTTGAGAGCATCATCGTACCCAGTGGAATAACTTAGGCGCAACAATCCGCGCCACTTCTATACTTTGTTGCGTGGATCATATCACATCATACCACAATTATCTCGTGCGTGGGTCGCAAAATAATATCAGTCTTACATTTCGCCGCATTAGCTCGTCATCCGTCGGCGCGCTTCCGTCACGCTGGCAATATTCTCCAACCGCGTCAGGATACGGGTAAGCTGGGGGATGCTGCTCAACTCGATAGTCAACTGGAAGGTGGCGATATTCTGCCGGGTATTCACGATGACCGTAGACATATTCACGCGTTCGTCAGCGATCACTGTGCTGATGTCGCGCATCAAGCCTTCGCGGTCATAGGCAATAATCTCGATGGGCACACTGTAACGTTGCTCTTGACTCTGGCGACCCCACGTCACGTCAATGAGGCGGTCGGATTCATGCGCGATATTCACACAGTCCTGCCGGTGTACGGTAACGCCGCGTCCGCGCGTGACGAAACCGACGATCTTGTCTCCCGGCATGGGATTGCAGCACCGTCCCATGTTGACCAGCAAACCGCTCGTCCCCATGATGTTGATGCCGTTCGAAATATCGAGCGGCACGCTGGCAGGGCGCGCCTTGAGCTGCTGGCGCTCGCGTTCTTCTTGCTCCCGGCGCTCGATTTCGAGGATTTTGTTGGCGATTTGCCCGCCGTTGATGTCCCCTGCCCCGACGTTCGCCAAGAAGTCGTCCAGCTTGTCATAGTTGAACCATTTGGCGACTGTTTCAAAGGGCGTGGTATCCAGAACGCCGAGCCGCTTCATCTCGCGTTCCAGCACCTCGCGCCCCGCAAGGATATTCTTCTCGCGATTCTGCTTGCGGAACCAGTAGCGAATCTTTTCGCGCGCACGGGCAGTCGTGACGAAACCGAGGTTCGGGTTCAGCCAGTCGAGGCTGGGACCACCGCGCTTTGAGACGACAATCTCAACCTGATCGCCTGTTTTTAAGACATAGTTCAGGTTGACGAGTTTGCCGTGTACCTTCGCGCCCCGGCAGCGATGCCCGATGTCCGTGTGAATGAAATAGGCGAAATCGACCGGAGTCGCGCCCTTCGGCATGTCCACGATGTCGCCCTTCGGCGTGAAGGCATAGACGCGATCTTGAAACACCTCGGTCTTCATCGTGTCTACAAACGACGCCGCGTCTTCGGCATCCCGCCCGAACTCCATCAACCGCCGCAAGAAAGCGATCCGCCGCTCGAATGCATCGTCGTTATTGCGGCTCGTGCCTTCTTTGTAACGCCAGTGCGCGGCGATCCCGTATTCCGCGTGTTCGTGCATCTCTTTGGTGCGAATCTGGATTTCAATCGTCTTGCCCTGCGTATCCAGCACGGCAGTATGCAAGCTCTGGTAGAAATTGTCCTTCGGGGCGGCGATGTAGTCGTCAAACTCATTCGGGATCGGACGCCACAGGTTATGCACTACACCCAGCGCAATATAGCATTCCGGTTTCGTATCGACGATTACGCGCACGGCGCGCACATCATAAATCTGGTCGAAGGGCAGCCCTTTGCGCTCCATCTTCTTGTGGATGCTGTAAATGTGCTTCGGGCGTCCGGTAATGATGGAATTGTGAACGTTGTACTGCGCCAGTTCTTTGCGCAGCGATTCGATGATGCGATTGAGGTACGCCTCTCGATCCGCGCGGCGTTCGTCGATACTTGCGGCAATGATGCGGTAGGCTTCCGCATCGAGGTAGCGGAAGGACAAATCTTCCAGCTCCCACTTGAGCTGCCAGATGCCCAAGCGATTCGCCAGCGGCGCGAAGATGTCGAGCGTCTCTTTGGCGATCACCGCCTGCTTGTCCGGCGACATGTAGCCGAGCGTCCGCATGTTATGCAGTCGATCCGCCAGCTTGACGAGGACGACGCGCACGTCGTCACCCATTGCCAGCGCCATCTTGCGGATGTATTCAAGCTCGCGGTCAGCACTGCGACTCTTCTTATCGCCCTCCGGCTTGAGCGGCAGATTCTTCAGCTTGGTGACGCCATCGACAATTGACGCAATGGTTGTGCCGAACTCGACCCGCAGTTCCTCGATGGTGATGCTCGTGTCTTCGACGATGTCATGCATCAGCGCTGCGGCGATGGCTTCCGCATCCAACTTCATTTCGGCAAGGATGTGAGCCACAGCCACGCAGTGTGTGAAATAGGGCTCGCCCGACTTGCGAAATTGACCGGCGTGCGCGACTTCTGCCTTAAAATACGCGCGCTCAATCAGCGCCCGATCATTCGGGGTCAGATCAGGCAGCAAGTCCACTAAGGACTGCAAATCCATTGTCAGGGCGGGGGCAGGATTCATTCGCATCACCTTGCTTTAACACTATTCTAGCAATTCTACCTCAAAACTACATTAGACGGAGGCAATCTCGCCAGCAGAGTGTGCTATAATTTCGAGGCGAGTTTGCGAGGTAACACATTGTCTGATCTGCTGTCTGTTGACGCTGCTGTAGCGCGCATTCTTGAGCGGTTCGCCCCGCTCCCCGCTGAATCCATTGAACTGCTGGCGAGTCTGGGACGGGTACTGGCGGAAGACATTCGCGCAGAAATCAACGCTCCCCCGTTTGCCAATTCGAGTATGGATGGCTATGCCGTCGCTGCCGCCGATACAGCCGAAGCTCCGGTGCGTCTGCGTGTATCGCTCGATATTCCAGCGGGCAGCTTCCCGACGGAGCCCATTCGTCCGGGCGAAGCCGCCCGCATCATGACTGGCGCACCGCTGCCCGAAGGCGCGGATGCCGTCGTCCCGGTTGAACAGACCGATCAAGGCTGGCGATCCGGCGACAGCCCGCCCCTGCCTGACAGCGTCGGCATCCTGAAGACCGTACGTCCCGGCGATTCCGTGCGTCCCGTTGGCGAGGATTTCCGCGCCGGTGACGTGGTGCTGCCCGCGCTGACCGTGATTCGCCCGCAGGAGCTTGGCGTACTGGCGGCGCTCGGCAAAACGAATGTGCCCGTCGTCCGGCAGCCGCGTGTCGCCATCCTCAGCACCGGGGACGAACTCATCGAAGTGGATCAACCGTTAGCACCGGGCAAAATTCGCGACTCGAATGGCTACACGCTGTATGGCTTAATCGCTCAGTACGGCGCGCTGCCGCTTCGCCTGCCGCTGGTCCGCGACACCGCTGACGACGTACGCCGTCGTTTTCAGCAGGCGCTCGACTTACAACCGGACATCATCTTAAGCTCGGCGGGCGTGTCGGTCGGGACTTTCGATGTAGTTCGGTCAGTTCTTTCCGAAATGGGCGAGATCAACTTCTGGCGGGTCAACCTCCGTCCGGGCAAGCCGCTGGCGTTCGGGCAAATCGGCGGCATACCGTTTTTCGGTCTCCCCGGCAACCCCGTCTCGGCGATGATCACATTCGACGTGTTTGTCCGCCCTGCCCTGCTCAAACTGGCGCAGCGCCCGGACACCATTCCAATGGTGACAGCGGCGCTGGCGGAAGACGTTCGCACCGACGGACGCCGAACCTATATGCGTGTGAAACTGCGCCGCGATGGCGATCACTTCGTCGCGTTCACCACCGGAACGCAAAGTTCCGGCGCGCTAACTTCAATGATCAAGGCGGATGGCTTGATCATCATCCCTGAAGGGCTGGAAACGGCGAGAGCCGGTGAATCCTACACCGTGCGTTTGCTTGGAACTATGGATCAGAGAGGCAGTTAAAGAACTATGTCGGTAGGAGAAGGCACTATTCAGCAGACCGCTCAACGCGACACCCTGCGTATCATCGGCTTTGCGCTGCTGGTGTTAGCGCTCGTCGTAACCGGGTATCTGAGCTACGTCAAACTGACGAACGTGCAGATGGTATGCGTCGAGACAAGCACCTTCAACTGTGACTCGGTCAACAGCAGCATCTATTCGTATTTCCCGCGTGGAAACGGTATCCCCGTCGCCTATCTCGGCTTCCTGACGTGGATTGTCATCGGCGCGATCTTGCTGCTGGAAAACCGTGTCGCATTCTTGCAGCAGTACGGGGCAATGCTGGCGCTGGGGATCGCGCTTTTCGGCTTCATCTTCCAGTCGTACCTGACGTATGTGTCCGCTACCATCATTGGCTCATTGTGCCCATGGTGCTTGACCGCGCACATCTTGATCGGCTTGATGGCGCTCACACAGGGAATTCGGGTGTATCGCAGCTTGTTTGCGGGGCGCTAGAACTTAGCACAGGGGGCGAGCTGTGCGTCGTGATGCTCGCCCCTGTAGCTCCTTGACATTTCGAGGCTTACGAACCAGCAGGTTCAAGCCAGTATTGGTTGTTGCCGTAAATGCTGTACTTCTGGCTTTCCAGCGCCCAGCCAATCAACCCATCGCCGTAATCCACATTGATCCAGTAGAAGCCGTTCACGCACTGCGAACCCAGAACCGTGAAGGTATCCGGGGCGTAAACGACGCGGATGGGCGTCCCTGCCGGGGCATTACGCACGGTGCTGAACCGCTGCGTGATTTCACCCGTCATACCAGCCGTGTTCAGAACGTTCGGCAGCGAATTCGGGCAGGTCGGCGGCGGGGGCGGCGGCTCAATGCTGGCAGGTTCCAACCAGTACAGATTGCTGCCGTATTGGCTCGCAACTTGGCTTTCATTCGCCCAACCGACGATCCCGCTGCCGTAATCAAGCTGCCAGTACCACAGGTTGTTCACGCACGAAGGTCCACCGACGACGGTGAATTCTGCGCCATGCGGCATGTAGCGGAAAGCCGGACCACCGGGAGCCGTACGCAAACTGCTGAACTGGCGGGCAACTACACCGGTGTTAACAACGGGAGCACTCAGCGAGAAGCGCGGAGTCAGTGAACCGACGCATGCCGGATCGCTGAACGTAGGTGCATCTGCCGCTGATGCCGTATCACCTGCGAAAGTCGGAGCTGCCAGTACGAGCAGCAGCACGACCAACAACAGCGATACTAGTGATGTCTTTCTCATGAAGAGCCTCCAATGGTGCTAATAAAATAAAAGGGGAGTTCACCATGCAACACACGGCAGAACTCTTTAGCAGAGTATACCATTACTCAATAGATTTGACTCACACTAAGTGGGGGGAAATTAAAAAAAGAGGCGAAAGTTTAGTACCTTCGCCTCACTGAGAGTTAACGACGGCTGCCTCGCAGCGTCCGCTCGAAAATGTCTTCCATTTCGCGTTCGCGCTTGCGCTTCTGATCACCGCGTTTGCCCTTCTTCGCTCCGCGTCCTTCGCCGCGCTCAGAATACTCGGGGTACGGCTGACCGTTGGCTTCCATGGCACGGCGCAGCGCCAATTCCATCGCCGTCGGCACGTATTCTTCTTCCTCAGGGGCTGCCGCGGATGCCGACTTTTGCGCCGGTTCCGGCGGCATTTCCAGCGCCTTCAAGCTCAGGTCGATACGCTTCTTTTTCTTGTTGACCTTGATGATCTGCGCGCGCACATCGTCGCCAACATTGACCACATCAGAGGGCGAATTGACATAGCCGCTCGCAAGTTCCGACACGTGGATCATGCCCGGACGTTCCGCGCCGATTTCCACGAAAACGCCGAACTTCTCGAGGCGAACCACTTTACCCATGACGACCGTGCCTTCACGCACGTCATCCCACGACATCATCGGCGGTTTCACCAGTGACAAAGCGATACGGCGATTTTCAGGATCGACCTTGAGGACGTAAACCGTGACTTCCTCGCTCGCTTTGACGACATCTTCAACGTTGCGGACGTTCGGCTTGCCCAACTGCGAAATATGCAGCAAACCATCGACCCCGATCCCAATATCGACAAACGCGCCGTAAAGCTCGATGCGTTTGACCGTTCCCCGCAGTTCCATACCAGTACGCAGTTCATCGAATGAACTGGGTGTGTTCGCGGTTGTTTCTTGCGTCATATCGCTCCCCTAGACCTCATGATTCATTACTAACATCACCCGCCGTCTGCCGCCGGTGTTAGTGTATAGACCGGTGTGACTTCAAAACTCGGGTTATCCTCGCTGTACTCGGCGTACGCGGCATAGCCTTCCCAAGCATGCATCTCCGTGGTTTCGACCAGCACGCGCATGTCGTCGGGTTTCATATAGAGGACACCGACGATTTCACTTGATGCGCTGACCGACGCTTCAGGACCTGCGACAAACACATAGACCACGAAGTTCTTGTCAGGATACACGATATTCATCACTGCTTGTGTATCTGAATAAGGACTCCCTTTGACATAGGCAGGTTCACCGTGCCGCTCGATCACATCACCCAACGTCTGAGTCGGCGCAAGGCGAAGGAATAACACATCGACCAACTCGCCTTCAAAGGTGTACATCTCACAGCATGCCGCTCCACCCTGTTGATTCCAGTCGGCGCGGGCTGCGTTGCTGTTTTCGTCTTCTTGCGTTTGCAGGTTTTCGAGCGTGGTATCGTCTTCGATGATGGTCAGCGCATCGCTCCACGAAGTCTCGCCGGGTGTGATACCGCGCCAGCAGGGCGCGTCACACGGTTCACCGGATACTATACCGGTATCAGCAAGCAAATTAGGATCACGAAGTTCAGGGGGTGGCGCACAGGCAGTGAATAACAAGACCAGAGCGAGAAGCCCCGGCAGTATGACGCGAAGTTTCATTGACAAGACACTTTCATCACGACGCCTGAATGGCAAGCAGACAGTTTGAGTGCGCCGGGGCAGTGATAGACTGCCCCGGTCATTATGTTCACTGTTAGGGCTGCGAAAGCGTGAGCGTATACGTTCCCGTTGTGCCACCGTACAGCGCACCGAAGTGAGTGGCAATGATAATATATTGTCCGCTCTCTGGCAAGGTGAGATCGGCAATCAGCGAGTTTGTATTCTCGCCCGCCACCGCATCGTCATTTTCCGCGACAAGATTGCCAACCGGTCCGATCAGGTAGAGCGTGGGATCGAGCGTACCTGACGTGTTGTTCATGCGAATCGTGACGATGTCGCCCGCGTTCGCCGTGAACACATACAGATCGAACTTGTTGTCAAAGGTGATGCTGCCGTTGCGCGGTTCGGCGGTGGTCAGCGGGAGCGCATTTTCCAGTTCCGACCGGTAGTCGAGCGAGTCGACGCCGGTGATGATACCGCCATCGCTGGGGATCGCCGTGCCGTCGGCTTGCAGCGTGAAGCTCGTCAAGTACCGATCATTGAGCAGCGGCTGCACGGTGTCGCTGAAAATCTCACGCCCGTTATAGGTCACGTACAGGTTAAACGAGACCGGGCTGGGATCGTTACACTCGTTCTGGAACCAGACCTCGACCTCGTATGAGCCGGGGCGCGGCGGCAGGTTCGTGGGCCAGTAGATGTAGGAGAACGGCGTACCATCCGGCACAGTACAGTTGACATTCCCCGCCGCCGCCAGCGTTCCGCCACTGCGGATGGTCGGCGCATCGTCATAGACCGCGTTGCCCGCCGAGTCGCGCACAAGGAGCTGGAGGTCGGCGCTCGTATTCCAGAGCAAGCGCACTTCCAGCAGACCGCGCGGCAGATTCAGGAACGCTTCGGAGAGATTGGTCGCCTGTGAGCTGATGGTCAGCGTATACTCACCCTCGGTTCCGCCGAGTCGCTTTGCGTAGCGCGTGGCGACGATGATGTAATCGCCGTCCGCCGGGAGCAGCGCGTTGTTGATCGACGCATCCGTTTCGCCGAGCGCGAGATCATCATTCGAACGAATGACATTGCCGTTCGCATCGAGCAGGAACAGGAACGGATCAAGGCTGCCCGTATCGGCATTCATCGAAATCGTGATCAGGTCGTTCGTGCTGCCGGTGAACCGATATGCTTGATAGGGCTGTTCATTCGAGATCACACCAGTCGTGAAGCTGCCGATCTCGACGGGCTGCGCGCCAGCGATAACTTCCCCGGCAGCGGCGGGTAAATCCTCACTGACCACGCCGTTGAACTGGCTGAACGAAGCCGTGCCGTTCCCCGCAATGTTGAAACTGGCGACATAGACCTGATCCGGCAGAAGCGTCGCTTGCAGCGAGCTGAGCGCAACGCCATCGACCGTAGGGGTCAGCGTAAATGACGCCGGGTTGCCGCCGTTGCACGATTCTTGGAAGTAGACGATCACTTCGTAGCTGCCCGTCGGGATACCCCCCGGCGACCAGATGGCGGTTTCCGTCGGGGATTGCGCCGTCGTCACTTCACAGCCTTGGTTCACATTGCCGCTCAATGAGCCGCCGCTCGCCACCGTCGGTGTTTCCCAGTACAGCGATCCGCCAACCGGATCGCGCACCTCTAGGTCGAGATCATCGGTAGATGACCACGTCAGGCGAACTTCCATGCCGCTCGTTGTCACTACCTGCCCGACATCGACCGTGCCTTCAGGTGTCACTTCGCCCGAACCGAGATCGGGCGTGACCTCTGTTGTCGGTTCTGCGGTCGGCTCTGCCGACGGCTCGGCGGTTTCACCGGGCGTCTCGAGCGTCAGCGTCAGCGTGAAGCTGACCTGACTAACCGATTGTACTCCGCCCGCCTTGAACACGGTCACGTAATACGTACCATCACTCGGCAGCGTTACGGCGTTCAGGGACAACTGTCCGGTGACCTGCGTATCAACGACTTGCGCGACGATATTGCCCTGCGCGTCGTTCAAAACGAGCGCGAGCGGGATGCCGATCTCGTTGCTGGCGGTCAATGTCAGGACTTGCCCAGCCTGTCCTTGCACCGTATAGACCTGCACAATGCCCGCATCATTCAGCAAACCGGTCACAGGCGTTCCCGGCGTTAGCACGCGTTCCCCTCCCTGCTGCGCCATCACAGTGGAGGCGAGCACGAGCATAAGCACTAAGGGGAGTAGACGCGTAATCTTCCTAAGCATGGAGTATTCCTCCTGACATTCGCGTAAATGTAGCTTGGTTAGTGTAGCGGATTGCTTGGGGATATGCTACGTTCAACCTGACGCCTCACCACCGGTTGATAGCGCCGGGGTCAGTTCGACGAAGTTAGTCGTCCCCTCAACAACGTTGATCAGCCGCGAGATTCGTTCGCCATTCAGATTAGCGATCACTTCCACCCGTCCGACCGGCACATCGCCGACGACGAAATTCTCTCCCCAAACCGGGTCAGAATTCACGTCAACCCCTGTGCCTTGAAAGATGTACGTTGCCGTTGTATCGATGGTCAGCCCGGTCGCGTAGGAGCGAATCGTGATGTCGGCGTCCTGTACCAAATTTCCGCTGCGGTCAGTCAGCCGCCCGGCGATCACCCCCGTGCCGACGTAGGGAACCATCCACAGCACCGGATTGACCGTCTTTCCGTAGGCATTCTCCGAATAACGCACCTCAAAATGGACGTGCGGACCAGTCACGCGCCCGGAGTTCCCCACCAGACCAATGGCATCCCCGGCGTTCACACGCTGCCCGTTGAAGACCAGCACCGCCGAGAGATGCGCGTAGAGGGTATACACCGGCTGCCCGTTGTAGCCAAAGTCATGCTCGATGAGGACGACATTTCCATACGACGATGTATTCTGGAAGCCGGGTCCTGACCACGTCACCAGACCAGACCCCGCCGCGCGTACCGTCTGCCCGATGTCATTGGGCATATCAATGCCCGCATGGATGCGCCACTGATTTTCGGGACCATCCGAGCCATACGGGTAATAAAACAATCCGCGATTAGTGGCATTGGAGTCCACCGGACGCAAGAAGTAGTAGTGATCGCGCCCCAACGGGTCACGGGAAAGCGGCGGAATCAAGGGAGGTGGCTGCCATGCGACCGCAGCCCGCGTGACCGAAATCGCCGTGAGCGGTATCTCGGTCGCCAGCAGCGCGAGGGTTGCTGGTGGGCGCGTCGGCGTAGCGGCGACGCTGAACAACTCTGGATTCGTGCCTCCGCCCAGATCGCCTGCTGCGATGGGTGTTCCACCAACGCTCGCAGGCGGCAGCGTCGGCGGGATGTATTGTCCGGTGGGAATAGCAATCGTCGGCAGCGGCGTGCTGTTTTCGCCGAACCCCGCCTCAAGAATCTGTTCCCACCCGCTAACCGACTCCGTCGGCGCGTTTTCGGTCGGAACAATCACACGGAGTTCTGGCGCGGGGCGTGCATTCGACCATAACAGGAAGATGAATCCCGCGACGACCAGCAGGACGAGGACAAAGGCAGTGAATCCGCTGCGCTGCATGGGCTAACTTCCTCCCGTCGCGGTTGGCTGCGCGGGCGCGAAGGTCGGTGTGGGGACAAACCCGCCCAACTGCGACTCCGCGTAAATCTCGCGCAGGGATGCGTACAGCGTCAGCCCATCGGGCTTGAGGAACAACCAGTAGTTGATCGAACTGGAATTCGCGCGCCAGTCGTTCCCGGCGGCGGCACGACTCCAGCCATAATCGGCGGCAAGCTGCGTCAAATCGACGTAATAACCGCTCGGCATCGCCGACTTGAGCCGCCCGCCTTGATCGTAGGCTTCGACATCGCCCTGTGTGCGGCTGGCGAAATCCCATGGCATGTGGCGCAGCGGTTCCCCAAGCTGACCGGATTGAGCATCATCTGCGACGCGTACATAAACGCGCCAGTACGTATCGACGCCGATGTCTTCCCGCACCACTTCGATAGGTGGCGGGAAACCGGCAATCGCATTACGGGTAACCGCAAAAGCACGACCGGTTTGCAGCCAATTTGGGCGCGGTTCTCCCGGCTGCGGTGGTCGCGTGATCTCCCAGAAGGCATGATCGAGCCGTCCCAACAAATCGACGCCTGTTTCCTCCGCAACGCGCTCGCGCAGCGCGATGAACGAGTCGTTCACGCGGTCGCTCAACACGGCAGTTTCAACACTCACTCCTCCAATTGTGTTTAAGCGGTACGGCGGGTCAGCGCTCAGCCGCTCCTCCTGTTCGATGTACAGTGCCGCCGGAACGCCGAGGCTCAATCCGCCGCTGTTGACGAGAGTCTGCGGGAACGGTTGGGCAGTCCAAGTCGGCGCGGTCGAGCCGAAAGCAACCGGGATGATCGCGGTGCTCACGCCGGACTCGACAAACGGTGTCACGACCAATTGACCACTGTCAATCGAGTCAACCGCCGCGACTAGGCTCCTGCTGTCCGGCGACCATGCGGGGGCGCGTCCCTGAGCTACCACCTGCGCCGCTCTGCCGCCCGCCGCCGGAGTCACAAACACCTTTTCTAAGCCCACGTCAAAGGCACTATAGGCGATGTAGTCGCCGTCGGGACTCCATTCCGGGAAATCTTCCTGACGGGTGGGCGTCTGCGTCAAATTGACAACCGACTGGTCATCCAGCGAGAAGCTGTATATATCTTGATTGCCATCGCGCCACGAAACAAACCCGATATGGCGTCCGTCGTCACTCTGCGGCGACCACGTCGGCGCGAAGTCAGGCGCGTCCGAGTTGGCGGGCAGGCGAATCGGCGATTCCGAGCCGTTCAACACGCCCGCGATATTCATCACGTAAATGTCGAGATTGCTGCCCTGATAGCTTTCGTACACCAGCCATTCGCCGTCGGGACTCCACGCGGGCGCACCCTGATACGAGAGATCATAGGTCAGGCGCGTCGCTTCTTCCTGACCGATGTCGAGCACATAGATTTCCCAGTTGCCATCCTTGTTGCTGGCAAATGCCAACCGCCGACCATCGGGCGACCATGCCGGATCGCGCTCATCCGCCGGATCATTGGTCAAACGGAATGGCGAACGACTGCCAATCGCCACCCCCCAAATATCCGTCTGCCCGCGTTCACGCACCACGTAGGCAAGACTGCCGCGAATACCGAGCAGCGCGGGCTGCGGCGTTGCCGTCGGCACAGGTGTGTTTTGCAAGATGGGCTGTGTCGCCGTCGGCAGCGCGGCTAGCGGCAGATCACCCGCGACGACTGGTGGCAGAGTCGTTCCGGCGCGGTTCGGATTGGTCGCCCACAAAACGACGCCAAACAAGACCGCGACCAGCAGGAGAGTCACAGCGCTGAGCGTCCGATTTTGTGCCTTGAGCGGGTCTTCGGTGATAACCGCCTTCATTTCGGCACGCGCCGCGCGGCGAACCATTGCATTGCCGCCAGCCTGTACCGTCTGCCCGCCAGCCCGCCGGAGGGTGCGCACGAAGAACATGGCGATTCCGGCGAAAATCCCGACGATGGGGCGCAGAATGCGCCAGAACAAGCGCAGGATAAGCCCAACCACCCCGACGAGTGTCCACCAGAGCATGCCCAAGCCGTCGAGCAGCGCATCTGCGAACGCGATGCTCAGTTTCAACAGGACGACGCCAAATTTGTCTGTAAAGCGATATGCGCGTAAGAGCATAGTATCCGTACCCCAGTCTCAACTGGACATTGTAGCCGGGATCGGTTCTAGCGGCAATTGTGGGGAAATATGCTACAATTCGATCATCGTCTCCCGTGATAATTTCAGATTAGAGGAGTTTTTGCCTCAATGTCGCGTAGATTACTCCCCTTGATTCTACTGCTTGTCATGGCATCGGCGTCCCCGATGCTTGCGCAAGATAATGTTCATGTCGTCCAACCGGGCGAAAACCTCTTCCGCATTTCACTTCAGTATGACGTCGATATTACAGCGCTGGCGCAAGCGAATGGGATCACGAACACATGGCAGATTTACTCCGGGCAGCGCTTGGTCATCCCCGGCGTGACGCCCCCTGCCGCCGAAGCGCCGGTCGTAGAGGAAGCTCTCGCCGCCCCTACCGAAGAGCCGAGCTACCACACGATTGTCGTGGGGCAGAACCTCGCGCAGATCGCGCGGCTCTACGGGATGAGCGCGGAAGACCTCGCCGAGCTCAATAACATCAGCAACCCGAACATGATTTACGCCGGACAGCGTCTGTTGATTTCGGGAACGCCCTCAGCAGGCGACAGTGCCGAGCCAGCCGAAGAAAACCCGCTCGTGAATCCCAACAGTATCCGCCACACCGTGCAGCGCGGGGAAAATCTCGCGGGTATCGGGCAGCAGTACGGGATTAGCTGGCTGGCAATCGCGCAAGCCAACAACATCATCGACGCGAATCAGATCGTCGCCGGTCAGGAGTTGATCATTCCGAATGTGCTGGTCGCGCGCGGAATTCTCGACGCCCCGGCTGCCCCTGCCCCGATTCACGGGGTCGGGCGCGAAGTCATCGTCGATTTGAGCGATCAGCGCGCCTATGCCTACGAAAACGGTATTCTTGTCCGCAATGTGATCGTGTCGACCGGGCTGCCCAATACGCCCACCGTGCGCGGTGATTTCACGATTCAGCGTAAGTATGCCGCGCAGACCATGACCGGACCCGGCTACTACCTCCCCGATGTGCCATATGTTGCTTACTTCTACGCAGGCTATGCGCTGCATGGGACATACTGGCATAACAACTTCGGTCAGCCGATGAGTCATGGCTGCGTCAACTTACCGACGCCGGAAGCCGAATGGTTCTACAATTTCGTTGACATCGGCACACCGATCCACGTGCAGTCATAACGGCACGCCGGCAAGAGAAATCGAGAACTCAGCGCAGTCG
>JACSRG010000410.1 GCA_014879865.1 Anaerolinea sp. | reverse complement strand
AAACTTTGCGCGTGTGGGATGCGACAACCTACGAACTCCTCACTCGCCTAGATATTGATGCAAATGTACGTTGTGCATCGTTTTCGCCGAATGGGAAGTACATTATTGCAGGTGATTACGGGGGGCAACTGCATATCCTCCGTCTTGTCATTTCCTAACTCTGCCGGAAGTCGTTGTGGATTCAGCAACGTAGGGGCATGACCTATCAATCCTGCCCCTATACACGCAACAATCCGGTTTGATTAATCCCTACTCCTCGTCCTCGATTTGCAGCATCTCCCGCGTGGAGAGTTCGCGGCGCGGCTCACCCCGACCGCTCCCCGGCGTTACGCCGCCTGCCCGCGCGAAGATCGCCGCCAGCCAGCCGAGTCCCCGCGCACGGGGACGAGGGGTCGCGCGCATTTCTGTCGTATTCAGTGTAGGGCGCTCGGTCGATTGATTATCATTCTGGATACTCATCTTACTGCCTCCCGGCTCGACACGACGGTCATGCCGCCGCGCTGACATTACCATAGCATCCGCTGCGCGCCGAAACATCCATCGCGCGCCGGAAATTGTCGCCCCCGATGGTCAGGGGATCGCCTCCGCCTTCCGGCGTACGCCTGCCGAATCTTTTTGGACTTGCGCGTTGACTGGCATTACCCTAAACTCAGCACGCTTTAACAAATTACGCCGCTGCGCGTACTGGAACAGTCGTCATGTCCAAGATCATGGTGGTGCTGCCCACCTACAACGAAGCAGAAAACATCGGCGCGATCACCGATGCCCTCTTAGCCCTGCCGCTCGACCTGTCGATCCTCGTGGTCGATGACAACTCGCCTGATGGCACGGGGCAGCTTGCCGAAGAGATCGCCGCACGCCAGCGGGGGCGCGTCAGCGTAATGCACCGCACCGACAAAGCCGGGTTGGGACCCGCCTACATCGCCGGGTTCAAAGAAGCGCTGAATCTCGGCGCGGACTACATCATTCAGATGGACGCCGATTTCTCGCACCAGCCCAAGTACATCGCCGATATGGTCGCCAAGCTGGAAGGCGGCTACGACCTCGTGATCGCGTCGCGCTTCACGCGCGGCGGCGGCGTGGATGAAGAATGGAGCATCTACCGCAAGCTGTTAAGCTGGTTCGCCAACCGCGTTTACATCCGCCTGCTGCTCAACATCCCCGTGTCCGACGCGACGGCGGGCTATCGCATCTGGCGGCGCGAAACACTGATCGGGCTGGACTTGGAGCGCGTCCGCTCGAATGGCTACGTCTTTCAGGTCGAAATGGCGTATGTCGCCTGCCGCTTGGGCTTCCGCGTGAGCGAGATCCCGATCTACTTCCCGGATCGCCAGCGCGGTGAATCGAAAATGGACTTGCGGATTCAGCTTGAAGCCGCGCTGCGCGTGTGGCAGGTGATGGCGCGCCATCGCGGTTTGAATCCGACACGCCGCCGCACTACGGTCTACTCGTAGAGCGGATGTGATGCGCCGTTCGCGGTCGTTTGCTGCAAACATCGCCTCGCTAAGCCATAAAGGGCATCGCACCATGCAATCTCGTTTTGAGCAAGCGCGGATCAGTCAGCTCATCAGCCCGTACTCGCCCGACGATCCGCCGCGCCTTGCTCTCGACTTCGGCGATTTGCTTTCGCTGCTCTGGCGGTTGGATCGCAGCGCCGGGCAAACCAACCGCGAACGCTACTACCGTCAATGTGTACGCGCCCTGCTCAGCGCCCTCGGTTTGAGCGCGCACCCCGTCGCCCGCTTGATTGATGGCTGCGCGCCGGGGGAAGTCTGCCGCCAGCTTACGAACTTGCCCTATCGCACAGGCAAACACGCCGTCGATGCGCAAGACCTCAAGGCGGCAATCGCCCAGTTGATGACCCTGCGCGACGATACGCTTCGCATCGGCACATATCAAGAGGCGTGGACGAGCGCGTTTCCCGGCAGCGGCATCGTCGATACCGAACTGCGCGAACGGGTGTTTGCGGTTATGTTCACGGCGCTGCAAGGGCAGTTCGCTAATTTTGGTCGTCTGCTGCTGGTGGTTGATATTGTACTGGCGAATTTGATCGTCGGCTTCGACAACGCGCCGGAGATTGATCTGCCGAAGCTGGTCGCGGATCACGGCTACCCCGATCCCGCCGATCCACGCGTGCATAAGGAGTACGCCACGCCGAGCAAAGAATAGCGGGCGCGGCGCAGAGATGTCGAATGTAACCTACAAATGGTTACAATCCGCACTTTCCCTAAGGTATTAGCGTAATCTCTGGGAAATTGTTCGGAGATTCGCTACTATATCGAAATATTCTTTACGTCCGATACTTTTCGCTAGGCATATGTATGCCCACCGCTAAAATAATGTACGCGGATGACAACCCCGATAACCTGCTTGCCATGCGTTGGATTCTCAAAGGGCAGGATTACATCCTTCTGGAAGCGCAAAACGGACGAGCCGCCATTGAGCTTGCGCTGCGAGAGCACCCCGATCTCATCCTGATGGATATTCGTATGCCGGTCATGAATGGGCTGGAGGCGACCCGGCAGCTCAAGTCGATGCCGGAAACCGCCGAAACGCCGATCATCATGCTGACTTCGAGCGCGCTGGCAGGGGATCGCCAAGCGAGCTTCGACGCGGGCTGCGACGCCTACATGACCAAGCCGATCATCCGGGCGGATATCCTCACCGCCATCGCCGCACAGATCCAAAAGCGTTACTGGGAAGCCTAAATGCTCGATCCAGTAAATGTTTAAAAATCGTCCGTAGGGACGCGCCGTTGCGCGTCCCACGATTTATCGGACGCAGTCGGGGCATGATATATCATGCCCCGACTAGAAATTGACCACGACTCGTTCGACGCCGGGAAGCGACGCCAGCTTGACGAGTTCTTCCTCGCTTGTGCCGTCCGGCAGTTTGCCCGACAGGATCGCCGTGCCGTAGCGCATGTTGACCTGCAACCCCGTTGGCAGAACCTTGCCGATCTCCAAACGCAGCATGTCTTCATCGTAGAGTGCCGCATCGTTGACTCCGGTCACGCCTTGAATCGTCGGGATTGCGTCGATCAGGTAGCGGCGGCTCGGCGTGGAACGGACATGCCCGCCCAGATGGACTACCCCGTTCGCCACGAGGATGCGAATCTGGTGCTGATCGGATGCCAGCGGCGGATAATGGAGGATGAGATTGTTTACGTCGGCATGAATATCTACGTCAGGGCGGGCAATTGAAACGGTGTGCGATTCAGACATCGCGATTTCCTTCAAATAAACATAAGAATTTCTCTGATTGTGCCTCACTTCCCGTCAAATTACCAGAAACCGAAGGTGAATCGAAAGCCACAACCTCGATTCGCAACTGTCACTATGTACAGGTGCAGGACTATCCATCTGCCCGATCTTGCGCGCCGCGTTTTCCCCGATAATAAGGCTGTTGTAGACCTCACCCCTCCATCACGAACCATCAACTAGAACACATGTAGCAAAAACCAAGGAGTAGGCAATGGTGTCCGATCACAAGAGCGCCGCACCGGTTCGACTTTCGCCATTGGATCTCGGCGCAAAGCTGCGCGCTGCTGTCACCGGGCGTGTGATCACCCCGGCGGACGCGGATTACGATGCCGCGCGCGCGGTCTTCTACGGCGGCATTGATCGCCATCCGGCGGCGGTCGTGCGCGTCGCCAATGCGACCGATGCCGCGCGCGTTGTGTCGTTTGCGCGAGATCACGGCGTCGAACTGGCGATCCGCAGCGGCGGTCACAGCGGTGTTGGTCACAGCACTACCGACGGCGGCATTGTGCTCGATCTGTCGGCAATGAAGGCATTCGACATCGACCTGACCGCCCGCACGGCGTGGGCGGAAGCCGGACTCACGGCGGGCGAAGTGACAACGACTGCTGCCGCGCACGGACTCGCCATCGGCTTCGGCGATACCGGCTCGGTCGGCATTGGCGGAATCACCGTCGGCGGTGGGGTTGGCTACCTCGTGCGCAAATATGGGCTGACCATCGACAATCTGCTGGCGGCGGAAGTCGTCACGGCGGATGGTGAAATCCTCCATGTGGACGATCACACGTACCCCGACCTGTTCTGGGCGATTCGCGGCGGCGGTGGGAATTTCGGCGTCGTGACGCGCTTCCAGTTCCAACTGCATCCGCTGGCGACCGTATATGGCGGCGAACTGGTGCTGCCCGCCACGCCGGAAACGCTGCGCGCATTTGTCGCCGCCGCCGACGCCGCGCCCGAAGAACTCTCGTCTATCGCTAACGTGATGCCCGCGCCGCCGATGCCCTTCCTACCCGCCGAGGTTCACGGCAAGCTGATCATCTTTGCGACGCTCGTCTACGCGGGCGACGCTGCCGCCGGGGAGCAGGCGCTAGCGCCCTTCCGGGCAATAGCGACACCGCTGGCGGATATGCTCCGCCCGATGGCGTATCCCGAAGTCTACCCGCCCGACGATCCCGACTACCATCCGGTCGCCGCGTCGCGGACGCTGTTCATCGACCGGCTGGATCAGTCCGCCGCCGATCTGATGTTCGACTATCTGAAGCAGCGGGTCGCGCCGTTTTCGGTGGTACAGGTGCGCGCTTTGGGCGGAGCATATGCCCGCGTTCCGGTCGATGCGACGGCATACGCGCATCGTGATCGCCGCATTATGGTCAATGTCGCCGCGCTCTACGATCAACCGGATCTCGCCGCTCCCGCTGAGGCTTGGGTAGACAAGTTCGCGGCGGCGCTCCAGCAGGGCGACGGGACGGTGGGCGCGTACGTCAATTTCCTCAGCGGCGATGGGACGGCGCGCATCCGCGAGGCATACCCCGGTGCGACATGGGAGCGACTGCGGGCGATCAAGGCGCACTACGACCCGACCAATCTGTTCCACCTCAATCACAACATCCCACCCGCAGAATAGTCTCGGGACGAGGCATGCCTCGTCCCTAAATTGGATGACAGACAAGCACACGCCGGGGGTAACGTGTACTACGCTCCGACGCTCAAGACGATGCTCCCGCGCTTGTGCCCGCTTTCGGCGTGACGATGCGCTGCCGCCGCCTCTTCGAACGGGTAGCAGCGGTCGATGATCGCCTTGATCTTGCCCGCCTCGACGAGTTCTTTGATCAACGTCAGGTCGGCGGGTTTTTCCGACGACAGCGCGCAGATCACCCGCTTGCCCCCGCGCCGCGCTGTCCACAGCATTTGCACGAGCTGCTTGAGCTTGAAGCTGGCGAACAACATGCGTCCGTCCGGCTTGAGCGCCTTTTTCGCCCGCCCGAAGGGGCTTCTGCCGAGGATGTCGAAGATCACGTCGTAGGTTTCACCCGCTTGGGTGAAGTCATCGCGCGTATAGTCGAGCACCTTGTCCGCGCCGAGTGCGCGCAGCAGGTCGAGGCGGGCTGTCCCGGCGACCCCGGTCACCTGCGCGCCGTAATGCTTGGCAAGTTGAAGCGCCGCCGCGCCGATCCCGCCCGATGCCCCGTTGATCAGCACCTTGTTTCCGCGTTTGATGTCCACCTTGCGCAGCAGGTTGAGCGCGGTCAGCGCGCCGTAGGGGATCGCGGCGGCTTCCTCATAGGTCAGGTTGGCGGGTTTGAATTCGACCAGTCCGTCTGCCGGGACGCATAGATATTCGACATACGCGCCGAGGTTGATTCCGCGATAGCCAAACACCGCATCCCCGACCTTGAAGCGCGTCACCGCCGTGCCGACTGCCTCGACCTCCCCGGCGTACTCTGCGCCGAGGATGCGCTGCTTCGGCGCGTTCAGCCCGAAGCTGAATTTCGACAGCAGCCAGAACGGAAAGATCATGTTGAACGAGCGCGGCGTGACGTGTTTGAAGTCGCGCGCCATCAGGTCGCCAAAGCCGACCGTCACCGCGCGCACCTTGACGAGAATTTCGTTATCCTTCGGCGTCGGCTTGGGGATGTCCGCCATGTGCAGGACTTCCGGCGCGCCGTATTGTTCGTAGACTACTGCCTTCATGATGATTCCTCCTCGAACGAGAACACTGCTTCAATCGGTTGGTTGAAGACCCGCGCGA
>JACSRG010000832.1 GCA_014879865.1 Anaerolinea sp. | reverse complement strand
GTGAGGGCAGTTTGCAGACAGACCCTAGTTAACGAGCATTAGCAGGCTTTTTACCCGTAGCCCGACGCTTTGAGCGTCGGGCGGTTGCTTTTTTCTCCCCACTCCACCAATTTTGAAATTGCCCCGGTTTTGGTAAGCAGTTTGTTGTGCGCCCCCCGATACAGTGAGGACATTAGTCAAATTCACTTACGCATTCGGGAGACAACAAATGAACGCGCACCTCAACTCTGTCATGGCTTGGATGTTTGCCGCTCCTCAACGCACGAAGACCCTCCTCATGATCATCGTCCTCGTCGCGATGGTCGCGATGATGGTTCTGCCGACGGCGATTGGCTTCGCCGGTCCGATGGACGGCGGTCCCGATGCGACTCCCCTGACGGTGCTCGGCGGCGGTCTCTAGACCCTTTGCTGTGCAGCACATTCAGCAGGGCGCGATAGGCGCAATCGGTAACTTTCGGATTGAAAACGGAGTACAGAAATCATGGCTTTAAGTGATCGACTTTACCATGCGAATCAGCGCAGCAACCCGTTAAAGTCAGATGCTTTTGCTAAGCGGTTATGGCACGGCTATTGCCTCTCCAGCGACGAGGTTCAGCAGATCAACCAGTTGATGGGGCGCGCTCTGCTCGATGCTAAGTTCTGTGACCGCCTTGTGAACCAGCGTGACAAATCGGTGTTCGGCGAGTATGCCTTCACGCCCGAAACCGAGTCGTGGCTGGTTTCCATCGAGGCGCGGGATTTGACCGAGTTTGCTCAAGCGGTGACGGCGGTACTGTAGGCTGGCGATCTTGTTCCGGGAACGCCAGCCCAGTTCCCTCACCACCCCACGCCTGTACTGACCGCGTAGTTTGGGTCGGAGACCTTCTCATGGCTATTCTCGTGGTTGACGATGATCGAACGATGCAGACATTGATCAGCGCGTTTCTGTCGCGGCACGGATACGAGGTGCTGACAGCGGTGGACGCCATCGAGACTCTGCGTGTGCTTTCCAGTCATACTCCCGAACTGATCATCCTCGATATCATGATGCCGGGGATCAATGGGGTCGAACTGTGCCGTGCACTGCGGACACGACCGGACACCTCGCGGACGCCGATCATCATCATGTCGTCGCTCAACGACCCGTTCACGCGCGAAAACTGCCTCCTTGCCGGGGCAAACACCTTCCTCAATAAGCAAGATCTCCCCACGCTCCCCGAAGTCATGCGGAAAATCTTCGGGACAGGCAAGCTGCGTCCGCATCAGCGCTCGGATCGCACACTCCGCGATCAGGCTTGACGATAGCTTCCACCCGGTCGAGTGCTTTGCGCTCTGCGTAACAATTTCCACATCCTTATTTCCTCTTGTAGAATAATTGATGCTGCGCGGTGCGCCTGCCGCTGACGGTAGGCGAGGAGTGAGGATCAGTGACGTTCAAGACTCTTCCCCGATTTCAACACTGGTCAATCTGGACGCGGCGGTTGGTGCCGTTTGGGTTCGCCCCGGTATTCCTCGTCGTTTACTTCGCGCTGTACCCGATCTTCGGGACGATTGCCATCATCCTATCATTCGTGCCCGTCGCCGCCGTCTCGTGGACGATGGGACTGCGCGCCGGGGTGTTCGCGGGTTTCGCGGCGGTCATGGTCAATGCGCTGCTGCTGTCTCTGGTGGGCGAAGGGTATGGCACCGTCTTCGGACGCGGCATCCTGAGCAGTTTGTCGCTCATCGTGCTCGGCGGCTTGGCAGGATGGGTCAGCGAACTGGTCGAAAAGCTGGACGCCAACGCGCGTGAGCTTGCCGCAGAACAACGGGCACTGCGCAACGAAATGGCGATGCGCGCGCGGAAAGAGCAAGAACTGCAAGCCGCCCTCGCGGAAAAAGAAGTGCTGCTGAAAGAAATCCACCACCGCGTCAAAAACAACCTGCAAATCATCTCCAGCCTGCTCAGTTTGCAGTCAGGCAGGGTGAACGACCCCGCTATGCAATCCCTGTATGAGGACAGCCAGAACCGCGTTCGCTCGATGGCGCTCATCCACGAACGTCTCTATCGCTCCGACGACCTCGGACGGATCGATTTCGGCGCGTATCTCGACGACCTCACCCGGTATTTGCTCAACAGCTACCCCGCCAATCGCATCGCCATCGTCGTCGAGTCGGAGGACATCGCGCTCGACATCGACACGGCGATCCCATGCGGGCTGATCGTGAACGAACTGGTTTCCAACGCGCTCAAACATGCGTTCCCCAACGAGCGCAGCGGCGAAATCGTGATCCGAATGCTCCGCAGCGGATTCAAGCTCCTGCGCCTCGAAGTCTGCGACTCCGGTGTCGGCGTACCGGCGCAGATCGACTTGCAGCATTCGACCACCCTCGGACTGCGCCTCGTAAACAGCCTCGTCAGGCAGTTGAATGGCACAATAGAAGTGAGTAGTACTAACGGTATGGGCTTCAAAATTCAATTTCCAGAATATCAGGTTTGATGTCACCGTTAGGAAGATGTTATAATCACTGCCGATCACAGGGCAGAACTGATTCGCTATGCGCGCATGGAGCACTTTCAAGTCATACAGCCGCCGGCTGTGGGTGTGGCTGACAGAGCCAGCCCCCTCGGTCGTTGACTTCGAAACCCGGCTGCGATCCCGCTGGTTGGCAGCCGCCTTCCTCGTGTTGATCCCGCTCGGCGTGATCGTCGCATCGATCCCGGCGCTGGTTGACCACAACGCCCCTTGGGAAGACCGGCAGGTCTGGGCGATTGCCGCCGCGCTCTTTCTCGTCCTGCTGGCGAACCGCTCCCTGATTCGACGGGGGCGCTACAAAGTCGCCGTGTTCATGGCGGTGGTAATCGCCAGCGTGACCATCCTCGCCATCTCCGTGATGGAAAAAGACACGACCAACCCGATTGACGATGTGACCTACCTGCTGGCGGTGGTGTTGTTCACCAGTACGCTCATGCCGCAGCGCGTCACCGCCGTCGTGTTCGTCTGCCTGCTGACCATCCTGATGCTGATGCCTTTGTGGCAACCGGACTTAAGCCTTGAGACGATCCTCAAAGGTCCGGCGAGCCTGATGATCATCGCCTATGCGCTGACGGTCTTCGGATCGACGCTGCGCACGCGCTTGGAACATCACCAGATGGATTTGCTGCGGGCGGAAAACGCCGAGCGCCGCCGCGCCGAAGCGCAGTTGCGCGACTCGCTGGCGGAAAAAGAAGTCCTCATCAAAGAGATTCATCACCGAGTGAAGAACAACTTGCAGATCATTTCCAGTTTGCTGGCGCTGCAAATCCCCGGTCTCGCCGATCCGAATGTGCGGGCGCAGTTCGAAGACAGCCAGAACCGGATTCGCACGATGGCGCTCATCCACGAACGGCTCTATCGTTCCGAGAATCTGCGGCGGATCGACTTCGCGCCCTATCTCCGCGACCTGACCGGCTACCTGATCGCGGGCTATCAACTCGAACGTAAAGGCATCCGCTTCGACATCAGCGCCGACGAGGTCGCGCTCGACATCGACACGGCGATCCCGTGCGGACTGCTGATCAACGAGCTGGTGTCGAATGCGCTCAAACATGCCTTCGTCGGGAAAACGGACGGGACAATCTCCGTCAACATGCGCCATGCAGCCGAGGGCTATTACACGCTGACCGTGCGGGATGATGGCGTCGGCTTCCCGGATGGGCTGGATTACCGCAACAGCCACTCGCTCGGTTTGCAGTTGGTCACCAGCCTTGTGCGCCAGCTCGGCGGATCGATGGAGCTGAGCAGGCAGCCGGGCACGACCATTGTGATCTGCTTCAACGATATCGTACACGCTGGACTCGCAATAAGGAAAAGCGCTTCGTGACCACACCGAAAATTCTAATTGTCGAAGATGAAAGCATCGTAGCGTTGGATATGGAAACCCGCCTCGTGCATCTCGGCTATCAGGTGGTCGGCACTGCCGACACGGGCGAGCAGGCGCTGAAGATCGCCGAAACCAGCCGTCCCGATCTGGCGCTGATGGACATCCGTCTAAAAGGCAGCATGGATGGCATCCAAACGGCGGAGCTTTTGCGCGCGCGCTTTGACATCCCGGTGGTGTACCTGACCGCCTATGCCGACGACGCGACACTTCAGCGCGCCAAGCAGACTTTGCCGCACGGCTATCTGGTCAAGCCGTTCGACGAGCGCGAACTGCACAGCACGGTCGAGATGGCGCTGTTCAAGACCGCGACGGACAAGCAGGTGAGCGCGCAGGCAGCGCGCTTGCAGAAGATCGTCACGGCAGTTCCCGACGGTATCGCCCTGCTGGACGCCAACCAGCGCATTATGTTGGAGAACGAGCGCGCTCAGGAATATCTGGACACGCTTGGTGTCGAGGCGGGCAGCACGATCACGCAGATCGGCGATTACACGTTCAATCAACTCATCGACGGCAGATGGCACGAAATCCGCACCAAGCAGATTCCCAAGCGCATCTTTGAAGTCAAGGTGACGGCGATCCAGCCGGCAGACGATCAGCCCGAAGCGCAGTGGGTGCTGGTGCTGCGCGATGTGACCGCCGAGCGCGAAATGCGTCTGCGCGTACAAACGCATGATCGACTGGCGGCGCTCGGTCAGTTCGCGGCAGGGATGGCGCACGACTTCAACAACATTCTGGCAAGCATCCTCATGCAGCCGTATATGATCGAGAAGACCGAGCCGCAGCTTTCGGACAAGAGCCGCGAACGTCTCGCCAACTTGACCAAGCAGGCGCAGCACGCCAGCAACTTGATCAAGCAGGTGCTCGACTTCAGCCGGATGAGTGACGCGGTCATGAAGCCGCTTAACGTCGTCACGCTGGTCAAGGAATTCGTCAAGATGCTGGAACGCACACTGCCGGAGAACATCCGCGTCGAACTCCGCTGCGAAGCCGCTCACAGCACCATTCAAGGCGATCCCACGCGCCTTCAGCAAATGCTGATGAACCTCGCGCTTAACTCGCGCGATGCGATGCCCAACGGCGGCAGGTTCGACATCACACTGCAAACGATCACCACCCTCCCCGATCACCTCGAACGCGAAGCGGACGCCTATCTGCGGATCGTCGTCAGCGATTCGGGCGTCGGTATCCCACCGGAGATCATTCACCGCGTCTTCGAGCCGTTCTTCACCACCAAAGGACCGGAACAGGGCACCGGGTTGGGCTTGGCACAGGTCTACGGAATCGTGCAGCAGCACTACGGCTATATCGACGTCGAGAGCCACGCCGGACAGGGGACGACATTCACGATCTACCTGCCGCTGCGCGGGTCGGTCAACGGGGACGAAGATCGCTATGGCTTCTACGAGCCGTTGGGAAATGCGACCAGCCAGCAGACCATTTTGCTGGTCGAAGATGATGACGATCTGCGCCAATCGCTGGCAGAGGTGCTGGACATCTCCGGCTATCAAGTGCTGACCGCGATCAACGGACGCGCGGCGCTCGACGTGCTGGCGAATGCCAACCGCGCCGTTGACCTGATCCTCACCGACATGATCATGCCGGAGATGAGCGGCGTCGAATTGGTGCGCGCCTTGAAAGAGCAGGATTACAGCGGCAAGCTGCTCGTCATGACCGGGTACGTGTCCGATGAAATCGCCGCCGAGCTAAAATCGCTCGGCGTGGCAGACTGCCTATCCAAGCCCATCCCGGCGGCTCATTTGCTGCAAGCAATTGAGAGCGTGTTCTAAAGTAACCAGATGGGGGAATTGATATATACTTTTTTTAGATTTCCAATGCATTAGAGGTGGGCGATGGCGGACAAGCTGCACGCGAACAAACCGGCTAAAGACCTCAACACGTCAGTCAACGCCAAGCCTACAGATGGCTTAAGTCACGCCGGAACGCGCGGCAAGCAGGCGCTGGTGCTGGGTTTACAGCGCACTGTCGGCAACCGCGCGGTGCAGCGCCTATTGATGACCGGCTACGACTTCTGGGAAGAAGCAGGCGCGCCCCGACAGGATGTGGAACTCCCGATCTTCGGCTTCACCATCAAAGAACACAGCAAGCAGTACATGAAGATTTATGAGCTGATCAACGATTACCACAAGCTGTTGAGCCGCCTCATTATCAAGCCCACCAAGAATGCGCGCGCCGAAGATGCCAAAACCCTGCTCACGGCACTTGACGAATTGAAACACGCCTGCACGTATTATCTACTCGATCATATGGATCGCTTCAGTAAGGCAAAGAAGGCGGAATCGAAACTGAAAGTCGGCAAGTCGCTGTCCGAAAGCAACGACCGCGAACTGAAGCGCAACCGTACCATCACAAAATTGAAGGATGTGCAGATCAAGGCAGACCGCGAGGCGCTAGAGGCATTCGCCAAGCTGAATGATCCACAGGTCAAAAATCACGTCGGCGCGACGTGGCGGCAGGCGGTCTTTGCCGGGACGACTTCGCAGCACGACCTCAATCAGCAGGCACTCAACGACGAAGTCAAAGTGTTTGATGGAATCACCTTCGGCGCGCCAACCCTCGGGCTCGGCTTCGGGGGCGCGCCGCAGCCGAACTTCGCCGGGGGCGGCGGGGCAGCACCGCAAGGCTATTACGCCAACGCCGTGATCCACGCGCCGGTCGGTCAGCCGGTGCAGACACAGGCGAACCAACTGCCCAACCCGGATCACCTGTATACCTTAGGTGGGAAAATCAACGGGTTTGTCCCGCCGAACCTCAGTTTTTCGGTGAAAAACACACCTGCCACAGCCGTTGTTGACCCGGCGCAAATTCTTGCCAACGAGCTTTTCATCGGCAACGGCGATCCGCACGTCAACGAGATCGCGCAGGGGTCGATTGGGGACTGCTATTTCCTCGCGGCGCTGACGCAAATCGTCGCCAAAGACCCGGCGCGCATTCAGCAGATGATGCAGGTGAGCGGCGGGAACGTGTCAGTCGATCTATTCTACAAAGAGGACAAGACCGGCTTCTGGAAACCCCGGCGCATCACCCTACCGCAAACGGTGATGATGTCGCAGCAGGGCTATGTCAAAGGCGCGGGCTACAAGCTCGATTCTGCGCCCGCCCGCCATGACTGGTGGACGGTCACGAAAACGCTGCCCAGTACGCGAACGACACTTTATGCACTGGAAGTCGTTCGCCGTGATTATGTGCGGGCGGCGCTGTGGATGCCGTATCTTGAGAAAGCCTATTTGCGCTTTGCTCAGGAACACGGTCAATACGGCACAGGCGCGATGTCCAGTGACAAGGATAAATCGGGCGGCGAGGTCGTCAACGAGGGCGGGTATTCGCGGCTGGTCTACCCGCTGTTCTACGGCGCTTATGCCAGCGAAGATCAGCAGTCGGTCGAGTATCGCGATGAGCCGCTGCCCGATCTGCTGGCGCGCAACCGCCCGCTGATCATCCGCCTGCTTCAGGCGAACGATCCCAACCTGAAAGACGCCGACAATATCGAGCAGCAGGTGAATCTCACGGCGAGCGCCGACCGGCAAGAGCATGTCGCGCGCGCGCTGACGGTGCTGGAAAGTATGCAAAAGGACGGCGCGTCGGTTGAGTTCTTGAAGAAGAAGCTCGGCGCGAACTATCAGGCATTTACCGTGCAGCTCGTCACGCTTGTCGAGGAGCTGGGAAAAGCGAAGACGCTCAACCTCGAAAAGGCGGAGACGGCGCAGCCGCTCGCCAAAGCTGCCAAAGACACGCTCGGACGCGGTGCGCTCTGGTACGACGACCTCCACTCAATTGATGCCGAACGTACCGCGCAGGTCAGCCGCTTCGTCGAAATGGTGGCGAATCTGATCAACATCGGCACGGATCACAGCACCGGGCAGCGCAACATCTACAGCAGGCACGCCTATACGGTACAGAGCATCGTCTTCAAGGGCAGCAGTGACAACCTCCTCAACGGGCTGATGCACCAGAACCTCGACGAAGAGGAATTCAAGAAAATCGACCTGAACAAGTCAACGGTGCAGTTGCGCAACCCGCACGCGACGAACACCCCGAATATCGACGATACCGGGGATGTGGGTCCCGGCGGCGGAGTCTTCGACTTATCGCTGGAACAGTTCATCCGCAATTTCGGACGTATCGACATTGGCATCGTGAAAGGCGTGTCGAATGGAGGTTAAGGTCGAACAGGCAGCCGACTTCTTCCGCGTGGTTGACCCGGCATATGATCGCTTTGTGCGCGCAGCGGCGGACGATGCGCGCTTCGAGGTCGTGCTGGCGGGGGACGAGTTCCGGGGCGAAAACCTCAAGCTCATGGACTTGCACGGAGTCGGCAGCGCCGATGTATCCGTGCATCCCGCCCACGCCACCAGCACACGCTTGAGCGGCGGGTATGTCCAGATCAGCGCGCGCAGCATCGACATGGAACGGATCGTGTTGAGTCAGGTCGATTCGAGCTATCCGGCGCTGGCACTCACGGCGCGGAACAGCATCCGCCTGACCAAGTGCGGCTTCATCGACTTGCAGCATCGACCATCCTATGCGGGCGAATGGCTGATGCAGATGCGTCCCGGTTTTCGGGCAGACGAACCCGCCCAGCTTCACATCGACCAATGCGCGTGGATCGGCACGATGCAGGCGCAGAACTCCAGCCTGCTTTCGCTGGCGGATGCGCAGCGGCGCTGGTCGTCGGTCACATTTGACGGGTGCGTCTTTCTGGCGAATCAAGCCGGGCAGGGGATCGTACTCGGCGGCGCGGGCGAAGTGACGTTCCGCAACTGCTTCCTGCACACCTTTCCGGCGTTTCTGGTGATCGATGCGCCGGTGACGCGGGTCACGCTTGAAAACTGCATCATCCTGCACGAGGGCGACGACTGGATGACGTTCACCGCTGCGGCAGTCGATGCGCAGGAACGCTATGTGCCGGAGCGGATCGACGACGATGCGCCGCAGCAAGAGCGAATCGTGCTGCTGAACAACCGCACCTACGCGCGCGGCGACGCCGCACGGATCGACGTCGAGGCGGTCAAACAGGGGCATCTGCCCGAACCGGGCGCGCTTGAGTCGCTGCTGAAGCGGTAATGTTACAACCCTATAACCGAATTCAAACCACGCCTTCAGATTTGGTACTTGCATTAACCTGCTGCGACGCCTAGACTTCTCGACGCGCTTTCTATTTCAGGAACCATTACACCAGCACTAACCTCGGTCTTTACTCCAACCTCTCCTTACAGTCCACTTCAATCTCTCTCATCGCAAGTAGAAAGCAGCGAGCGGTGTCAGCTCAAATTGGAGGCTACATGTACGATCCCAAGCAGAAAGTCCTCGTGACCGGAGGCGCGGGTTTCACCGGCAGCCATCTCATTCAGAGACTCATCGCAGATGGTTATGAAGTTCGAAGTTTAGTGCGTGACCCCCGGAAGCTGCCCGAAAACGGGGAGCAGCAGGTGGAGGTCGTCGTTGGGGATATCCGCGACCCGGAGACATGTGTTCAAGCGGTCGCGGGCTGCGATACCATCTATCATATTGCCGCATCCTTCCGCTCCGGCAGAGCCAGCGCGGAGGAGCTGACCGAGACGAACGCCGACGGCACGCGCAACATGCTCGACGCGGCGGAGCAGGCAGGCGTCAGACGGTTTGTCCATTGCAGCACGATTGGCGTGCTTGGGCACATCGAGTCGCCGCCTGCGTCGGAAGAAACCCCCTATAACCCGTGTGACGACTATCAATACTCCAAAATGCTCGGCGAGAAAATCGTGCTGGACTACGCGCGCAGTGGTCGAGTGCCGGCGACGGTGGTGCGTCCTGCCTCGATCTATGGAGAAGGCGACTTGCGGCTGCTCAAGCTGTTCAAGTCGATCAAAAACGGCATGTTCGTCATGATCGGCACAGGCGAACCTCACTTCCACATGGTGCATGTGGACGATCTGGCGACGGGCTTCATGCTGGCGGCGGCGAGTGAGCACGCGGTCGGCGAGGTGTACATCATCGCCGGGGAGCACTCGATCTCGCTGAACGAGCTCACCTGCTTGATCGCCGAAGAGGTCGGCTCGTTTGCCCCGCGCCTGCGCGTCCCCTACGCGCCGGTCTATGCCCTGAGCGCGGCGGTCGAGGATGTCTGCAAGCTGGTCAACATCGATCCGCCGCTCTACCGCCGCCGGGTGGACTTCTTCCATCACAACCGTTCGTTCGAGATCGACAAGGCGCGCGAGCATCTGGGCTTTGTGCCGCGCGTGAGCGTCGAAGCGGGCGTCCGGCGCACGGCGCACTGGTATCTGGAACAGGGATTGCTGTAGCGCACAGGGGTAGGTCTTTAATTCTCCCGGAGTAACCCGTGTTCACTTCGCCGAGAACCTGTAGGGACAAGATATGAGCGTGTTGAAAAACTTGACCTCCATCCCGTCGCGCTTGGCACTTCCGCCGAGTTCGGGGTGGGGTAATCAACACGCTCATGCCTCGATTATCCCAATTAGTTGCCGTATCTAAATTATCCTCACACATTCATCGACTATAATGAGTTGAGTTAGTGTTGACTGCGCAGCGCCAATCTCGATCAGGTTTGTACTATCTAACGGTTAAAGACACATGGAAGCCGATTTGCCGCTGGATGCGATGCTCCAATTCTCGTTTGAGTTCATCACCGTCTTACTGCCGGATGGCAAGATCACCTATCAGAGTCCGTCTTCGGAACTCTATCTTGGCTATTCACCGGACGAGATGATCGGCACCGGCATTGGCGATTACATCGAGTCGTGCGAGTATGGGTGCGATCCGGGCGCGTGGGAAAGCGCGCTCGCGCAAGCTTGTGGACCGCTCCACTTTGAAGCCATCTTCCGGCACGCGCAGGGTTTTCCCGTGTTCGTCGAGTGCTACACCTACCTCGACACATCGCAGCCTGAGCGCCGCTTGATCCTGCATGGGCGCGATGTCGGCGAGGTCAAAACACTGGGCAGCCTGCTGCGTGAGCGCGATCACGAGCTTGCGCGCAGCGACGCCGAACTCAAAGCGTTGATCATCCAGCATGTGAGCGAACTCGAAGCCGGGAAGCGGCGCGTCGAGTCGATCTTGAACAACAGCAGCGACGCGATCATCCTCGCGACTCCCGAAGGGCGCATCTGCCAGACGAACGCGTCGTTTGATCAACTGTTCGGCTACCTGCCCGATCAGATGTATGACCAGCCGTTGATCCTGACGATTGTCCCGGAACAATGGCGGGCGTTCAGCAGCGCGCTGCGCGCTGCGACCGAGCGCGGACAGCGATCACGGCTGGACGTGCAGGCGTGCCGCATAAACGGCGACAACTTCGACGCCGATGTAGCAATTGCGCCGCTGCCGCACGATCCCGACGCCGGGATTGTGGTCAGCTTGAGAGACATCTCCGAACGCAAGCAGATGGAAAACGCCCTGCGCGAGAATGAGCGGCGGTTTCGCGGGCTGTTCGAAAGCAGCAATGACGCGGTGTTCATCATCAGCCTCGACCACATCATCCTCGCGGCGAACCCGCGCGCGGTTGACCTGTTGGGTTACCCCATCGAGGAGATCGTCGGCTCACCCGCCAGACGGTTTACGATCACCGAGGAAGGCGAGTCGGAAGAACGCCTGCTGGCGCTTCAGCTCTCCGGCACTGTCCCGATCTACGAGCGGCGGTTTCGCCGCGCCAACGGCGAGATCAGGCACACCGAAATCAACATCGCCATCATCAGCGACGCGGGCGGCACGCCGCTGCACATTCAGAGCATCGTCCACGACATCACCGCGCGGAAATTGATCGAAAATGAACTCCGGCAGAGCCTCGCCCGCGAGCAAGAACTCGGCATTCTGCGCGCGCGCTTCGTTTCGATTGTGTCGCACGAATTCCGCACGCCGCTGGCGACCATTCAAACGACATCGGATGCACTGCGCTACTACTGGGACAAGATGAACCCGGAGCAGATCGAAGCACGCTTCAACAAAATTGAGGCGCAGATCAAGCACATGGTCATGCTGCTGGAAGATGTCCTGACGTTCGGTCAAGTGCAGTCGAACACGCTGACCGCCAAGCGGACGCCGATCAACCTCGACGAGTTCTGTCAGGTCGTGCTCGACGATCTACGCGGGATTAATGCGGCGTCGGCGGTCATGTACGAATGCAGCGATCCCGCGGTCGAAGTCCTCGCCGATAAAAAACTGCTGCGGCAGATCATCACGAATCTGGTGACCAACGCGCGGAAATACTCGCCGAACGGCAGCCCGGTGCATGTCCGCCTCTCCCAGACGGGCACAGCGGCGGTGATCGAGTTTGCGGATCAAGGCATCGGCATCCCCGAAGAGGATCAAACGCACCTGTTCGAAGCGTTCCACCGGGCATCCAACACGGGTCACATTTCCGGCACGGGGCTGGGACTCGCCATCACCAAGCACGCCGTCGAACTGCACAACGGCACGATTGCCGTCAAGAGCGCGGTCGGCGTTGGCAGCACCTTCACGATCACCCTTCCCATCAAGACGATTCAAGGCATAGACCCATGACTCAAATTCTCGTCATTGAAGATGAACTTCCGCTGCGCGCCGAAGTTGCCGACATCTTACAGTTTGAAGGTTTCGACGTATTGGAAGCAGGCGACGGGCGGGCAGGGATAGCGCTGGCGCGCGAGCATCATCCCGCGCTCATCGTCTGTGACATCTCCATGCCCGAACTGGACGGTTACACCGTGCTGGACGAACTGCGCCGCGATCAAGAACTTGCCCGCACGCCGTTCATGTTCCTGACCGCCCGCGCCGACCGTTCGTTCATGCGGCATGGCATGGAACTTGGCGCGGATGATTATCTCACCAAGCCGTTCACACGCGGGGAACTGCTGTCGGCGGTTCAGGCGCGGCTGGATCGGTGCGCCGCGATCAGCAGCAGCTTCACCGCCGATCTCGATGAAGCCAAAGCGAACCTGACGCGGTTGGTCATGCGCGAACTGCAAACGCCGCTCGTCCCGATGCGCATGGTCTCCGACGTGATCCAGCGGCAGGTGGATAAGCTCACGCCCGCGATTTTGCACGATCTGATGGCAAGCATGAGCGCGAGCGTCGATTATCTCGCGCACGTGGTGGAACAGATGGTTTACCTGACGCACCTCGAAACCGGCATTCTCCGGCAGGATGCAATTGCCGAAAGCGGCACGACGGCGAACCTCAGCCATGTGCTGCGGCGCGCCGTCGAATTGAGCGCGACGTACACGCACCGCAGCGACATCCCGGTGCAAATCGCGATCAGCGCCGATGGGCACGTTGTCGCCCACACGCAAGCGCTGACGCGGGCGCTGGCAGAACTGATCGCCGACGCGATCCAGATGTCACAGTCCGGCGTGATCGTCTCGCTGGACTACACGCCGGCGGTCGCGAGCGTCGTCATCAGCAGCAGGCGGGCGAACGCCGACGCAGCCGAGACGAAGCTCGGCATTGTCATGGCGCACGGCATCGTCGAGGCGCACGGTGGAACGGTTGGCGCGCGTACCGATCCAGACGGACGAACTGAAGCGGTGGTGACGCTGCCGCTGAGCGGTAAGGGAAACGACTGAAAGGTGGCGATCATGTCCCGCGTACTCATCATCGAAGACGAGATTCCGCTGCGCCAAGAAATCGTGGACATCCTTCAGTTCGAAGGATTCGAGGTTCTGGCGGCGGGCGACGGATTGGAAGGGCTGTCACTGGCACAGGACAACCCGCCTGATCTGATCGTGAGCGACATCCTCATGCCGCAGCTTGACGGGTATGGTCTGTTGCAGCGGCTGCGCAGTTGTTCCGAAACGGCGATCACCCCGTTGATCTTCCTCACGGCGAAAGCCGAGAAAAGCGACATGCGCCGGGGGATGGAATTGGGCGCGGATGATTATCTGTGCAAACCCTTCACGCGCGAAGACCTGCTCAACGCCGTGCGCAGTCGGCTGGAAAAGCACGCGCTGATCATGACCAGTGCCGAAAAGCCGCTGTCCGAACTGCGCCATGTGATCGCCAACAGCCTGCCGCACGAACTGCGCACGCCGTTAATCAGCGTGATCGCCAGCGGCGAACTGCTGCAGTGGCAAGCCGAAACGCTCCAACCGGGCGATATTGCACGCTTCGGGCGCTCGATTGCCGCCGGTGGGAATCGCCTGCTGCACCTGATCGAGAATTACTTGAGCTACACACGGGTCGAGGCGCTGGCGCGTGATGCGGAACAACTCGCGCAGATTCGTCAGGCGCAGACGGCGTTTCCCGGCTACGTGATTCACAGCGCGGCGTTGGGGATCGCGTCACACCATCAGCGTGAAGGCGATGTGCGCGTGGAAGCCGCGCACGCTGTGCTGGCGATTTCCGAAGACAGCCTGACGAAGATCATCCGCGAACTGTGCGACAACGCGTTTCGTTTCTCCGAGGCAGGGCAGCCCGTCGTCGTGATCGGCGCGGTCACGGCGGACGGCTATGTGATCAGCGTGAGCGACCGAGGGCGCGGGATGACGCCGGAGCAGATCAGGAAGATCGGCGCATTCACGCAGTTTGATCGCGCGTTGTATGAGCAGCAGGGTTCGGGCTTGGGGCTGGAATTGTCGCGCAAGCTGACCGAACTGTTCGGCGGATCGCTGGCGGTTGCCAGCACAGCGGGCGAAGGGACAACCGTTACGGTACGGGTCGCCTTGGGCTGACGATCAGCTTTTATCCGTACGGCAGGGAATAGCAGGGCGACGTTTCCGTGACGACATCGCTGCGCACCCACCCCCCGCCGCTCAGTTGATACCAGATATACGTATCGACGTTCCGGTAGTACAACGCCGTCCGTGTTTCGCTTGCCGCCATCTGCCCGATGATATTGGTGCTGCTCGATGTGTCCGGCGAACTGCGGATATTGATGTCGTTCTGCGCGGTCAAAATGCAGATGTTCGGCGTCGGCGTCGGGGTAATGATGCCAAGCATGATTTGCAGCTCGGTGATGCGCCCCGTGTAGGATGTCAGCGCGCTCGGCTGTAATTCGACGTAGCGCTGATAGTTGTACAACGAGTCCTGATAACGTCCCAAGTGATAGTACGCCTCCCCGATGAACACGTAAGGCGCTGGCGCTGTCGGGTCGATGGCGGTCGCGCGCAGACAATCGGTGACCGCTCGTTCATAGTCGCTAAAGTTCTTGTAGGCATAGCAGCGGTTGTTCCATGGCGAAAACGACGACGGGTCGAGTTCGATGGAGCGCGTACAATCCGCGATTGCCTGCTGGTAATTCGACAATTCGTTGTAGACGAAGCAGCGGTTGTTGTACGCCGTCGCGTAGAACGGATCGAGCGTGATGGCACGCGTATAATCCTCAAGCGCGGACTGAAAGTAGCGCTGTTTTCCATTTACATAGCCGCGCCAGAAGTAGGCGAAAGCATAATTCGGATCGCTCATGATCGCTTGGGTGAAGGCGTTCAAAGCATCCGCATACGCGTCGTTTTGCGCCGCTGTATAGCCTTGATTGAAATAGCTCGCCGCCGTCGGGTTCGGCGCGTAGGTGGGCGTGGACATCAGCATATTAAACAAGCCTGTGCTGCCGATAATCGCCACGCCTGCTGCCAGTGCGGCAAACGCCAGCACGGCGAGTCCGATGAGCAGCAGAATGAACATCCCACTTGACGACGAAGAACGTTTTACGACGGCAGGCTGCGGGGACGGAGGAATGACGATCTGAAATGCGCTGCTCGCTGCTGGCGCACTTGAACTCACCCCGAAGTCGCTCGGCTGAAACAGCACCAGATCGCGGCTGACCGGCTCAGGGTCATCATCCTCCGTAACCCAGTCCGCCTCCTCGTAAGGATCATCATCATACGTGTTCATTTCGTCGAACTGCGGCGGGGGCAGACTGCCTGTGAAGCGTGAGGCATAGACTTCTAGGCGCTGGACGAACTGCGACGTGAGACTCGCCGCCGTGCCCGCCCTCATCGACTCGTACTGCAAATCCGCGAGCCGCGCCCAGACCTCACCTTTGTAGAGCACCGGGAACACCGGTTTATCGACATCCTTGCGTTCTGCCAGCAGCAGTTCGCGCTCGACCCACCGGGATGTTTGTCCATCCGGCGACATGATCACCACAAAGGCGGCGCAGGTGCGGATGTTTTGCTCGATGGCGCTCCACCAGCGGTCACTGGGGACAAGACTCGTCTCATCCATCCAGACGCTAAAGCCTGAGTCTTCTAAAAGCTGCCGCACATGGCGGGCAAACTCAATATCTACTTTGCTATAACTCAGGAAAATGTGCGACATCGACGCTCTCAGGCAGTGGCACTAAGTACGAATTATGCCGTTTTTCCCCGTTCATAGCAACGGCAGGTACAATAGGGCGCGAACGATCAATCAAGCGAGAGCACGATGTTCGACCTGCTCACTATGCCCAAAGCAGAACTTCATCTGCACCTTGACGGCACGCTAACCCCGTCAACGCTGCTGCGCCTTGCCGAACGCCATGACGCGCTGGCTTTACTCCCGGAGCAAGCCCTAGCCACATGGTTCGTCTTTGCGGATTTGAATCATTTCTTCCACGTCAAGCGAACGATCAAGCAGTTGCTGCGCACCGCCGATGACTTTGCGCTGGTGGTTCACGCCGCCGCTGCCGATTTGAGCGCGCAGCATGTGCGCTATGCCGAGGTCACGGTCACGCCGTACAGCTTCATCGACGCGCTGAACTACGGCTTGACGATTGAGGATCTGCTTGCGGGTCTGGAGCAGGGCAGACAGCAGGCGCGGCGTGACTTTGGCATTGAACTGCGCTGGGTCTTTGACATTCCCCGTAACCGCGCGTTTGCGAATGGTGGAGATTATGTCGCAGGCGTGGCAGAACGCACCTTAGCCTATGCCCTGCTCGGACGCGAATACGGCGTCATCGGTCTGGGCTTAGGCGGCAGCGAAGTCAATGCGCCCCCGGAAGCGTTTGCTCCTGTGTTTGCCGAAGCCAAGCGGCACGGACTGCGCAGCCTGCCTCATGCGGGCGAGAGCGCCGGGGCTGCCAGCGTTTGGGGCGCGATCACTGCGCTCGGCGCGGATCGCATTGGACACGGGGTGCGCTCCGTCGAAGATGAGTCCTTGCTGCGGCTGCTGGCGGAGCGCCAAATTCCACTCGAAGTGAACATTTCCAGCAACATCGCGCTTGGCATCTACCAGCGGCTTGAAGATCATCCGGTACGCCGCCTTGACGCCGCCGGGGTGCAGGTGACGATCAACACGGATGATCCGCAGATGGTCGGGACGACCCTCACGCGCGAATATGAACTTCTGATCACCGGCTTCGGCTTCTCGAAAGCCGATGTGCTGCGGCTGGCGCGGAGCGCTTTTCAGGCAGCTTGTGCCGAACCGGACGTGAAGACCCGTCTGCTCGCAGAATTTGATCAGTGGGCTGGTGCTGGCAATGCTGCGCATTCTGGGGGATGATTTGACGTCAAACGCTTGCCAGCCTACACTGCAAGCAAACGATACTTAATTCACGGGCGAAGACCTCACCCGGTCTGAGGGAGCAGGACATGAACCAAAACGACACTCAACAGGCTGTTGCAAACGGACACACCGCGCTCGGCATCGAGCTTGGCTCGACACGCATCAAGGCGGTGTTGATCGGCAGCGATCATGTGCCGATTGCCTCCGGGAGCTATGAGTGGGAAAACCGTTACGAAAATGGCATCTGGACATACGCGCTGGATGATGTCTGGGTGGGATTGCAGGCTTGTTTTCGACAGGTGAATCAGGCAGTCCTTGAGACGTATAACACGCCGCTCCAGAAGATCGGCGCGCTCGGCTTCAGCGCCATGATGCACGGCTATCTGGCATTCGACGAGCACGGCGATCTGCTTGCGCCGTTCCGCACATGGCGCAACACCATGACCGGGCAGGCGTCCGAAGCACTCACGAGTCTGTTCCAATTCAACATCCCGCAGCGGTGGAGCATCGCGCATCTCTATCAGGCGCTGCTGAACCGCGAAGCGCACGTCCCGGACATCCGCTATTTGACCACGCTGGCGGGCTACGTCCATTGGAAGCTGACCGGGCAGAAGGTGCTCGGCATCGGTGAGGCGTCGGGCATGTTCCCGATTGACAGCACGACCAATGACTACCATGCGCGGATGATCGAACAGTTCGACGGTCTGCTCAGCGCCTCCGGCATCGCGTGGACACTTCGCGACATCCTGCCGTCTGTCCTCCCGGCGGGCGAAGCGGCTGGCACTCTGACCGAAGCAGGCGCGCGCCTCCTCGACCCGACGGGGCAGCTGCAGGCGGGGATTCCGCTCTGCCCGCCCGAAGGCGATGCGGGAACGGGTATGGTCGCCACCAACAGCGTCGCCGTGCGCACGGGCAACGTCTCCGCCGGTACGAGTGTCTTCGCCATGATCGTGCTGGAAAACGCGCTCTCGAAGGTCTACCCCGAAATCGACCTCGTGACGACGCCTTCCGGCAAGGCGGTCGCGATGGTACACAGCAACAACTGCACCTCCGACCTCAACGCGTGGGTCGAGCTGTTCGGCGAATTCACCCGCGCCCTCGGGCAGGAGATCAACCAGTCACGGCTCTACGAACTGCTGTACCGGCAGGCGCTCATGGGCGACGCCGACGGCGGCGGACTGCTCGCTTACAACTACCTCTCCGGTGAACACATCACCCACATGGAAGAAGGACGCCCGTTGTTCGTCCGCACGCCCGAAAGCCGCTTCACGCTGGCAAACTTCATGCGTACGCATTTGTTCTCGTCGTTGGGCGCGTTGAAGATCGGCATGGATATTCTGCTGGAACAGGAGCACGTCCAGCTTGATCGGGTCTTCGGACACGGCGGTTTCTTCAAGACGAAGGAAGTCGGTCAGCGCATGATGGCGGCGGCGATGAACGTGCCTGTTTCGGTGATGGAGACCGCAGGCGAGGGCGGCGCGTGGGGCATCGCGGTGCTTGCCGCCTACCTGCTGCACCGCACGGCAGGCGACTCGCTCGAAAGCTATCTCGCGGACAAGGTGTTCGCCGGGCAAACCGGGCAGACCGTCGCCCCCGTTCAAGCCGACATCGACGGCTTCGCGGCATTCATGGAACGCTACAAGCGCGGCTTGGTCATCGAACGGGCGGCGGTCGATGCGCTCAAGGTCAATTGGGAGAAGTAGTGCCGGACGCCCAACCGGGCGTCCGATAGACATCAAGTGAAGTCGCCCCTCTACGTGTCAATCAGCGACCGCACGACGATCTGCGCGTCCCCGTGCTCCACGCGGATCGTCTTCGGCTGACCGGGCAGCAAATGGAAGAAGTTATCCGAACACCGCCCCGCCCCGGCGACCCACACCCACAACGCGGCGCTGTCCGCTTCGAGGCGCAGTTCGTCCGCGCCGTGCTTTTCCGCGTGGATGTTCGGCGCGCTTAGTTTCAAATGCTTGGGACGCGCGAATAACACGAGGTTGTCCGCTGCCGTCTCCCCGCCGCTGTCGAACGCCAGCCAGACCAGCAGATCGCGCGCGCCAACCGTGCGCAGCGCCGTGCTCACGTCCAGCGTCACGCTGAGCGTACTGCCGCGCACCGGCGTGATCGCGTCGGAACGCCCGCGCTCGATCAGCGCGCCCGCCGCCGTCGTCACCGTCCAGCGGATGACGCCCGTCCGCGCATCCCCGTGATCGCTCGTAAGGTAGACATCGACCGTCCCCGTGTCGGGATGCTCCACGCCGGAGATCAGGATCGGCGCATAGAAGCGCTTCGCCATGTAGTGCAGCGCCTTCCACCGTCCGTGATAGTCGATGGATGCCCAGCTCGGCGCTTCCCAGCAGTCGTTCAACTGCCAGTAGAGCGTGCCCATCGTGCGCGGCATGTTGCGCCGCCAGTGTTCGATCCCGTACTGCATCCCGATTCCCTGCAAAATCTGGCTCAACCACAGCGATTCCTCGTAGCCGCGCGGCAGCTTGAACCACTCAAGCATGTACTGCATGATCGTCGTGTTGCCGATCCCGCTGCGCTGGCGGAATTCCATCACGTAGCTGGTGATGTTGCGATCTTCGGGCAGCGTGACCGCGTTCATGGTCAGCGGTTCGGGGAACGACTGGAAGCCGAATTCACTGGCGAAGCGATGCGCAGCGGTGCGATACCACTCGAACGGCTTTTTGCCGTGCCACACCTCCCACAGATGCGCGTCGCCGCTTTCGGGGTTGCTGTGCTGGTAGCGATTGCCCGTCGGGTTATGCGGACTCGACGGCACATAGGGGCGCTCCGGGTCATGCTGCCGGATCACTTCCGGCAGCAGCCGGTCGAACAGCGTGCTGTAGTCTTCCCAGCTCATCGTGCGATCCGTCCACGCCTCGCCGACCAAGCCCTGTTCAAGCTCGTTGTTGCCGCACCACAGCGCGATACAGGCGTGATGTCGCAGCCGCCGCACCTGTTCCGCGACTTCGACCGCCACGTTCTGGCAGAAGGCTTGATCGAAGCCGGGATACGTCCCGCACGCGAACATGAAATCCTGCCAGATGGCGATCCCGTGCTGGTCGCACAGCGCGTAGAAATCGTCGTCCTCATAGATGCCGCCGCCCCACACGCGCAGCATGTTCATGTGGGCGTCCACCGCCGACTCGATCAGCGCTGCGTAGCGTTCGCGCGTCATGCGCGGCGCAAACACGTCGGCGGGAATCCAGTTCGCGCCTTTGGCGAAGAACGGCACGCCGTTGATCACGAACTGGAATGATTCGCCCCATTCGTCGGCGTGGCGATCCAGCGTGAGCGTGCGTAAGCCGATGCGCTTCTCGACGGCATCCAGATACACGCGCTCGGCGTCGAACAATTCGACCGTCACGGTGTACAGCGGTTGTTCCCCCATGCCGTTGACCCACCACAACTGCGGATCGGGGATCGTCAGGCGGGCGCTTGCCGCGTTCGCATTGACCGGCACTTCAACCCCGGTCAGCGGATCGCCGTCGGTGTCCAACCACACGTTGACCTTGACGACTGACCCGGCGGCGCTCCCTTCGGTCTGCACGCCGATGTCCAGCGTCACCTGACCGTCGGCGTGCTGTTGGTCGATCTTGACCTCAGTCAGCCGCGCCGCGCAGCCGATCACGCTGATGTCGCGCCAGATGCCGCTCGTCACCACGCGCGGACCCCAATCCCAACCGAAATTACACGGTTCTTTACGCAGCCATCCGCCGCCATGCACCTTGTCGGGACCGACCCACGCGGGCAGCACCCGTTCTTCGGCATCGCGGCGGCGCAGATAACTCATCGGCGAGTCGAAGCGGATCACGAGCGTGTTTTCGCCCGCGCGCAGCGTCGATTTCACGTCGTATTCCCATCTGCGATACATGTTATCCGCCGTGCCGATCTCCACGCCGTTGAGCGTGAGCGTCGCCAGCGTGTCGAGTCCGCTGCATACGAGTTTGACCTGTGGCTGATCGAGCAGTTCTGCCGGGACGGTGAACGTCCGCGTGTACTGCCAATCCGTCTCGCCGATCCACAGCAAATCGGCTTCATTGTCGCGGTAGAGCAGGTCGGGGATGCGCCCGGCGTTCATCAGGTCGAGATGGACGCAGCCGGGAACAGACGCCGGGATCGATTCGGCTGATCCCGCGCGGGCGAGCAGCCATTGACCATTCAGGGACAGGTGATGGTTCACACGAACTCCATTTCAGAAATTAAAGTAACATCCTAACTCACGCCTCGATTTCGTCCAGCAGGACGCGCAGCGTCTCGACCGGCAATCCGACCACGTTCGTATAGCTGCCGTCGATGCGTTCGACCGGGTGAAAGCCTTCATGCTGGATGGCATAGCTGCCCGCCTTGTCGAACGGGTCGCCGCTGGCGATGTACGCCGCAATTTCGGCATCGCTGTAGTGGCGCATGGTGACCGTCGTCTGCGTCAGCCGCGTGATCTGCTTGGTGATTGCGCCCTGTGTGCAGCGCAGCAGCGTCAGCGCCGTGCACACGATGTGCGCGCGTCCCCGCAGCCGTTCGAGCATGACGCGGGCGTCGTCGGCGTCGGTCGGCTTGCCGAGGATATCGCCGTCGAGGATGCCCATCGTATCGGCGGCGAGAATCACGACGGTGTCCGCCGCGAGGATCAACGCCGCGTCAGGTTGCGCCGCAAAAACATTCGCGGCGACAGCGTGCGCCTTTTCGATGCTCAACCGGCGCACATAGTCGAGCGGCGGCTCGCCGGGATGCTGCGTCTCGTCGATGTCCGACTTGATCACCGTGAAGCGGACGCCGAGACTCGCCAGCAGTTCGCGCCGCCGGGGCGACCCCGACGCAAGGATGAAGGTCATGTATACCCTCCAAGAGAAAAGAAAGAACGTAACGCAAAGTCGCCAAGACACAAAGACGCAAAAGAAAGGAAAACAAAAAGACGGGAGCAGTCTGACCCGTCTTTTACTCAATCCTGAGAAGCTCAGTCCTCAGTCCTATTCCTCGTCGTCGGCTTCGTACTCTTCGTCGTCTTCTTCGAATTCGTAGCCGTTCCACGCGCCGTGAACATGCCCGTGATCGAGTTCTTCTTCGGTCGCCGCACGCACGCTGATGATCTGCCCTTCGTAGGTCAGAGTCTTGCCCGCCAGCGGGTGATTGAAGTCGAGCGTCACCACGTCGTCGCCGATTTCCGCGACATACGCCATGTACGAATAGCCGTCTTCATCCTCAACCTCGACCATCATGCCGAGTTCGAGTTCGTCAACGTTCGGAATATCCGACTTGTCAACTTCTTCGATGTCGTCTTCATCATAATCGCCGTAGGCATCGTCGGGCGCGAGCGTCACAGTGAATTTATCGCCGACCGCCTTGCCTTCGAGCGCCGTTTCGAGACCGGGGAGAATATCTTCCGCACCATGCAGATATTCAAGGGGATCGCCATCTTCAGTACGCGCGACTTCTTCGCCATCCGCCGTCAAGACGTAGCTCAACGTGACGACTTTGCCGTCCGTGATTTTTTCCATTTCCATCGGGTATTCCTTTCAAAGACCCTGTCGGGTCGATACAGGAGCGAAATTATACAGATAGATCACCTGAAAAGGAATGTGCTATTTATCCAAAATGACCAGCCCCGCGAGGCTGGCGAGGAACGTTTTTGTCCCGTAGGATTTGAAATGCACCTGCACTTGTTCGTCGTCACGGTCGCGCTGTGAATCGATCACCGTGCCTTCGCCGAGCTTCGGGTGTTTGACGCGCATCCCGGCTTTGAAGCGCAGCGGCGTGACCGACTTTTTCGCCTGCTCGAACGAGATCACCTTGCCGCCGGTCACGCGGCTCGACGGCGTCGAGTCCCACGTCACCGCCGCTTTGTACCCGGCGCGGTTGCGCAGGTCTTTGACGTTCACGCCCGCGCCGTCGGTCAATTCGGCGGGGATGTCGGTCAGGAACGGCGACGGGTCAGAAACAGAACTTTCGCCGTACAGCGACCGCTTGAACGTGTGCGTCAAATACAGTTGATCTTTGGCGCGCGTCAGCCCGACGTAGAACAGGCGGCGCTCCTCCGCCATCTCTTCCGGCTCGATCTTCGAGCGCGAGTGCGGGATCAAGCCGTCTTCCACCCCGGTGATGAAGACGACCGCGAATTCCAAACCTTTCGCCGCGTGCATCGTCAGCAGGGTGATGGCGTCCTTTTCGGCGTCGAGGCTGTCGGTCTCGCCGACCAGCGCGATTTCCTCAAGGAACTGTTCCAGCGACAGGTCTTTCTTCGACTGGATCAACCCGCGCAGCGCCTTGACGTTCTCCAACCGTTCCTCTGCCTGATCGGTCGTGTCGCTGATCTCGCGGATGTACAGGTTGTATTCCGTGCGCGCCGTGATTTCGTCAAACAGGATGAGCAGGTTGTTATCGTGATCCAGCAGTTCGCGCAGTTGGCGGATCATCAGGGCGAAGTCGGTGAAACTGCGCGCCGCCTTCCCGCTGATCGGGGAGGCTTCGCCGTTCGCCAGTGCCTCTAAGCCGTCGGCATAGGAGATGCCGCGCCCTGTCACCCACTGGTCGAAGGTCTGCACCGACTTCTCGCCGATGCCGCGCCCCGGCACATTGACGATCCGCGTGAACGACGCGACATCATTGGCATTGTTGACCACGCGCATGTACGCCAGCAAATCGCGGATTTCGCGCCGCTTGTAGAAGCCCACGCCGCCAACCAGCTTGTACGGTACGCCGATCCGCACGCACGCATCTTCGAGCGCGCGCGACTGGGCATTGGTGCGGTAGATCACGGCGAAGTCGCGGTAGGCGTAGCCTTTGCGCTTCATCAGGTCTCTGACCGCGCGCACGGCGTATTCGGCTTCTTCGTCTTCGTTGTACGCCTCGTGGATCGTCACGAGCGCGCCCTTGCCGCGTTCGCTGAACAACGCTTTCGGCTGGCGGTTCTTGTTCTTGTCGATCACCGCCCGCGCCGCCTGCACAATCGTATCGGTCGAGCGGTAGTTCTGCGCCAGCACGATCACTTTGGCGGCAGGGTAATCCTTGCGGAACTGCATTACGTTGCGGTAATCCGCCCCGCGAAAGGCGTAAATCCCCTGATCCTCGTCGCCGACGACGAACACGTTTTCCTGCGGTTCGCCGAGCAAGCGCACCAGTTGGTACTGCGCCTGATTCGTATCCTGAAACTCGTCCACGAGGATATGCTCGTAACGCCGCTGGTACTTCTCGCGCACGTCGATGTTGTTACGGAAGAGCAGCACCGTCTGCATGAGCAGATCGTCGAAGTCCATCGCGTTGCTCTCGACCAAGCGCCGCTGGTAGAGCGGGTAAATGCGCGCCACCGCTTCGCCGAAGTAATCGCGGCTGCGGTAATCGTCCGGCTCGATCAATTCGTTCTTCGCCGCCGAGATCGCGTTGAGCACGCCATACGGCTTGAACTTCTTGGTGTCGAGGTTCTGCGCCTTGAGCAGATTTTCGACCAGCTTGACCTGATCGTCCGTGTCGTAGATCGTGTAATCGCGCCCGTAGGGGGTTTGATCGGCTTCGATGCGCAGCAGGCGCGCGCAAATGGCGTGGAACGTGCCGATCTGCAAGCCGTCCAAGCGCCCGCCGAGCAAATCCTCGACGCGCAGGCGCATTTCGGCGGCGGCTTTGTTGGTGAACGTCACCGCCATGATGTGATGCGCGGGGATGCCCATCTCGCCGATCAGGAAGGCGATGCGATGCGTCAGCACGCGGGTTTTGCCGGAGCCGGGTCCCGCGAGAACCAGCATCGGTCCTTCGCCTGCCGTCACCGCCTCACGCTGCTGCGGATTGAGTAGTTCCAATAGATCAGTCATGCTCTGCGCCCCCCACCGTAATACGAACGATTGTACCAGAAATCGGCGGTGTGCCTACGCCCTTGACCTAAACGCCGCATAAATTCTCCTCCAAAAAAGTTGCGTTTGTCATTCTATTCTGGCAACATACGATTCAGGAAGGAGCGTTTATGCTATCGACTGATGTCCTCCTCAGCATCGCGGCGCGGCTGATCCTCGTGCTGATTGTGTTCGCCGTGATCTGGCTGTTCCGCAGCTTGGTCATGTGGATTCTCGCGCGACCGCTGGAACGGCTCGTCAGCCGCGCCGGACGCGCCGATCTCACCGAGCCGGTGCGCCATACGATTGCCCCGCCGACGCGCTATCTACTGCTGGCACTGTGGCTCGATCTGTCGGCACGCATCATGGAACTGCATCCCACCCTAATGAACGTGGTGCATCACATCACGCGCACGCTGGTGATCGTCGCGCTGGCGCTGCTGCTCTACCGGGTGATCAACAGCATGGTCTATTCGCGCAACCGCCTGCTGACCCTGACGGGCGTCGTCATCGAAGAACGGCTGATCCCGTTCGTGCGCACCGGCTTGCAGCTCCTCGTCTGGGCGATTGTGCTGGTGATCATCATTCAAGAATGGGGCTACGACGTCAGCGGCTTGATCGCCGGGTTAGGCTTGGGTGGTCTGGCGCTGTCGCTGGCAGCACAGGACACGCTCTCGAACATCTTCGGGTTTACGGCGCTGGTCGGGGATCGTCCGTTCGTGGTCGGCGACTACGTCAAGACCAAAGACGTGGAAGGCGTGATCGAGCATGTCGGCTTGCGCTCGTCGCGTGTGCGCCAGTTGAATCAAGCGGTCGTCACCGTGCCGAACAGTATGTTGGCAGCGGCGGCGATCTTGAACTGGTCGCGCTTGTCCAAGCGGCAGATCGACATGACGCTGAACATCAGCTACGACTCGAATGCGGACTCGGTGCAAAAATTGCTTGCCGACATCCGCGCCTATCTCTTGGAGCATGAAAACGTCGAAGCCGACTCGGTCGTCGTCTTCCTGATCAATCTGGGCAGTTCGTCGCTCGAAGTGCTGGTCAGGTGTTATCTCCGGCTCGAAGATTGGAAGACGTTCACCGCCGCGAAAGAGGGTATTCTGCTGGAAATCATGCGCATGGTCGAGCGGTTGGGGCTGCACATCGCTTTCCCGCGCAGCGCGCTCTACATCGGCGACCTCAACGGCGGCG
>JACSRG010000391.1 GCA_014879865.1 Anaerolinea sp. | reverse complement strand
AAGAAAAGCTGGCAAGTCGTCAAATTCGGTATTATGCTGAGGGAACTTATCAGTTTGACGAATGAAGGGATCAAGCAATGGCGCAAACAGTCGATGATGCGCTCAAGGCTGCCCAACTCTACACGGATGACCTCGAATACCAGATGATCAAGCTGCCCGCGCGCGGCGTGGTGGCAGCGGCAAGCATCCTCGCGGAGATCAACGAGCCATTCGGCGCGATGATTGTCGATAAGGATGAGGTGACGCTCGTCATCCCGTCCGACGCCGTGACCGATTTCGCACGCCGCATGTACGGACACGCACAGAGTCCGGCAGTCTACCGGCTGATCACGCTCGACGTTGAGCTTGACCCGACGCTGACGGGCTTCATGGCGCGGGTGAGCAGCGCGCTCGCCGCGCAGGGCGTGACGGTCATGCCATTCGCCGCTTTCACCCGCGATCACCTGCTCGTCCCGGCAGAACAGTTTGAGACGGCATGGGCAGCCCTGCAAAAACTGATCGGACGCGTATCATGAATATGCAGTTCTTTGACGAAGATCACGCACCGCAGCCGCGCGATCAGGTAAAAATCGAGGACGTCGAGCTCGTCGTCTACCCGGATCGCTTCCGCGTGTACGTGCATCTCCGTGTCACCCCATTCATGGAACGCCCGAATCTGCTGCTGGCGGCGCGCAGCCAAGCGGGCAAAGTCGTGAGTGAGTTGAGCATCATCGAGACGATGCACGCCGATATGGAATTTACCATGCACCTGCGCGGACTCACCGAGCCTGCCGGGACGTATACCTTTTCGGCTGATCTCTTCTACGAAACACGCAACCCACCGCAAGATCACTACGAGCAAACCTTTGTCGTGCCGGAGGATCAAGCGTAGTGCGTTTGTGGCTCAGTCATGAACTTGCCCGCCAGATCAGCCACCATGCGCTCTCGGAGCAGCCCCGCGAGGCGTGTGGGGTGCTGCTCGGTGCTGGTGAACAGGTCAAGCGCGTGATCCCGATCACCAACACGGCAGGCGATCCACTGCGGCATTATCACATGGACGAACGCGAACTGGCACGGGTGATCGGTGGGGTCGATGGGCTGAATCTGGTGGGGTTCTATCACTCGCATCCGAAGAGTGAGCCAATTCCGTCGCCGGAAGATGTCAAACACGCCCATTATCCCAACACGCCGTACTTGATTGTGGGTCTGAAAGACCTCAATCAACCCCAATGGGCAGCATGGCGTATTGACTACGCGCAAGTTTCGCGCGTCGAGCTGCACATCGGGGATGTACCCCCACCGCTTGACCACCAAGCGCTGAGCACACGCGCCCGAATCGCCATATTGACAAGTGCGCTGATCGCCTTCATCCTCATGATCATTATTTCGCTGTCCCTGCTGCCACCCGCGCCCCCGATTCCGCGCTGAGGTGGTCGGCAACCCACCGGAGTCTTTATGTCGTACCTGCTCATCGCCTTGATCGGCATCCTCGCGGGCGGCGTGGTCAATCTGCTCGCCGATGACCTGCCCAAGCGCCGCCCGCTTCAATTTCCGCCGCGCTACCCCGATGGGACACCCCGTCCGCCGCTGGCATGGCTCGGCTCGACGGCGTACCTGTTCGGCAAGCGAACGTCGCCCAGCGGCGCGAAACTCAACTGGCGCTACCCGGCAACCGAACTGCTCACCGCCGCGTTGATGGTGCTGGCGCTCCAGACCATCAGCGACGATCCGCTGATGAACACACCCCAGTTCATCTTCTGGATGATCTACATGGCGATCTTCGCGCTGATCACGGTGATCGACCTCGAACACCGCTTGATCCTGTTCGTCGTAATCATCCCGTCCTATGCGGTCGCGCTGATCGACGCGCTGGTGACGGATTACGGCGCGGATTTGGGGCAGGCGCTGCTCGGCGCGCTCGTCGGATTCGGCGTGTTCTTCGCGCTGTATCTCGGCGGCTACCTATTCACTTACGTGATTTCTAAGGTGAACGGACACGCCATCAACGAGGTAGCATTCGGCTATGGCGATGTGATGCTGATCACGCTGTCGGGTCTGATTCTGGGCTGGCGCGCGCTGATCGTGACGATGTTCATCACCGTGTTTCTGGGGGCGTTCGGCGCGATTGTCTATCTGATCGTCCGGCGCTTGGCGGGGCGGCATTACAAGGTGTTCACGCCCCTGCCCTACGGGCAGTACATCGTGATCGCCACCATTTTGATGATGTTCTACAGCCCGGAGATCACGCGCTTGCTGTTCAATACGGGCGCTCGATAATTCCGCCGCCCAAGCACAGATCGCCCTGATAGACGACCGCGCCCTGCCCCGGCGTGATGTCGCGCAGCGGTTCGTCAAACGTGACGCGCATCCGCCCGCCATCAAGCGCTTCGACCAGCGCGGGCGCGGGCTTCGCCTTGTAGCGGATTTTGACCTCGGCGCGGAACGATTCGGCGGGCGCTTCCCCGCTCACCCAGTTGACGCGCTTGGCAGTTAATTCGCGTCCGCCGAGTTCGTCCGCCGTGCCAACGATCAGCGTGTTGGTCTGCGGCTGAATGCCGATCACGTAGAGCGGTTCGGGCGACGTAACGCCGAGTCCCTTACGCTGACCGATGGTGTAATTCGACAAACCTTGATGTTCGCCCAACACTACCCCGTCACGCCGCATGATCGCGCCGGGAGTCATCATTTCGGGCGCGTAGTCGCGCAGGAAGCGGCGGTAGTCGCCGTCCCCCAAAAAGCACAGGTCTTGGCTGTCCTTTTTGCTCGCGGTCGGCAAGCCGAAGCGCGCCGCGATCTCACGGACTTCTGGCTTGCTGAACTCCCCGACCGGGAACAGCGTGTGACTCAACTGCTGCTGCCCCATGACGCTCAGCACGTAGCTCTGGTCTTTTGCCTCATCCAACCCGCGCCGGAGTTGGAATTTACCGTCATCACTACGCGCAACGCGGGCGTAATGTCCCGTCGCCAAGTAGTCGGCGTCGAGCGCCAGCGCATTCTTGAGCAGGAAATCGAAGCGGATGTGCCGGTTACACTCCATGCACGGGTTCGGCGTGACGCCGTCGCGATGCCCTTCGATGAAGAAATCGACGATCAGATTACGAAAGACTTCTTTCGTGTCCAGCACGTAGAACGGGATTTTCAGTTTGTCGGCAATGCGCCGCGCGTCGTGCATTTGATCGGGCGTGCAGCAGCGGTTGTGCGCGGTGATCGTCTCCTCTGCCCACAATTTCATCATCATGCCGACCACATCATAGCCGCGTTCGACCAGCAGCGCCGCCGCCACCGACGAATCGACGCCGCCGCTCATGGCGACCACTACTCGCTTGTTTTCGCTCACAGTAAACCCCACCAACCAAAAGGACTGAGAAAGAACGGTCATTTCCGCTGCACACACCCTCACGACGTTCCAGCAGCGGGAAACCTGCATGCGATTGACGCTTTTCTCAGTCCTCAGTCCGATTACTTCAGTTCTCGCAGCTTCGTGACCGCCGCGCCTATCGTCTCCACCGCGTAATCGATGTCGTCAGCGCTCGTATCCTTACCCACCGTCAGGCGCAGACTGCTCAACGCCAGTTCGCGCGGGTAGCCCATCGCCAGCAGCACGCCCGATGGTTCGGGATTGCCCGTCTTGCACGCCGACGCACTCGACGCGGCAACTCCCTTCATGTCAAGGATCATCAGTAAGCGATTGCCGTCGATGCCGTCAAAGACGAAACTCGCGTGTGACGGTAAACGCTGCGTCGGATGCCCGGTCAAGTGTGCGCCGGGTACGGTTGACACAAGACCGTCGATCAGTTGATCGCGGCGCGCCTGCATGTGCGCGATCCGTTCACCCTGCTCGGCATAGGCGAGTTCGAGCGCCCGCGCCATGCCGACGATCCCCGGCGTGTTGAGCGTGCCGCCGCGCCGACCACGCTCGTGACTGCCGCCGCTCTGACTCGGTTCGAGCGCGATGCCCTCACGTACATAGAGCGCCCCCACGCCTTTTGGTCCATAGAACTTGTGCGCGGAAATGCTCAGCATATCCACGCCAAGCGCCTGCACGTCGAGCGAAAGTTGTCCCGCGCCCTGCACCGCATCCGTATGGATCAACACGTCCCGTTCCCGCGCCAGCGCGGCGATCTGGGGGATGGGCTGGATCGTGCCGACCTCGTTGTTGACGTACATCACGCTGATAAGGGTCGTTTCCGGCGTACATGCCGCCGCGACATCTTCGGGATCGACGCCGCCAAGCGCATCGACCGGGAGCAGCGTCCGCTGGAAGCCCATCAGCGCCGCCAGTTGATCGACCGTTTTGCCCACCGCCGGATGTTCGACCGGCGTCGTGATCATGTGCTGCCCGCGTCCACGCCGACTCCATGCCGCACCGCGCACGGCAAGGTTATCGCTCTCGCTGCCGCCGCTCGTGAAGACGATCTCGGACGGACGGCAGTTCAGGACACGCGCCATGCTTTCACGCGCATCTTCGACCGCTTGCTCGGCTCTGCGACCGAACGAATGCGCCGACGATGCATTGCCGAAGTCGGCGCTAAAGTACGGGAGCATGGCTTCAAGGGCACGGGGATCAAGCGGCGTCGTGGCGGAATGGTCAAGATACACCGGACGGGACATAAAGAACCCTTTGGATCGACTAGCGGAGTCTTGGTTATTTTACCCGAAAATCTTGCAGGTGTCAGGACTCCGATTTCGGACGATTTGAACGTGCGCATCTGCAAAGACGCGTTATCATATATGCCGTTTTGCGTACAAATGATCCCACATCCGATAAACGGCACTGGGGTTACTATCCAAGGAGAATAACTATGTCGATAATCGCACAAATTCACGGACGCGAAATCCTTGATTCGCGCGGCAATCCGACGGTCGAAGTCGAAGTCACGCTGGAAGACGGCGCATTTGGTCGCGCTGCTGTGCCGAGCGGCGCATCGACGGGCGAACACGAAGCATTGGAACTGCGCGACGGTGATAAGAGCCGTTATGGCGGCAAAGGCGTTTTGAAGGCGGTCAGCGCGGTCAATGGCGCAATCGCCGAAGCCTTGATCGGCGAATACGCGCTCAACCAGAAAGCCATCGATGAGAAGATGCTCGCGCTCGACGGAACGGCGCACAAGAGCAATCTCGGCGCGAACGCGATCCTCGGCGTGTCATTGGCGGTCGCCAAAGCCGCCGCTGAATCGGTCGGGCTGCCCCTGTACCAGTATATCGGCGGCGCTCATGCCCACACCCTGCCCGTGCCCATGATGAACATCATGAACGGCGGCAAGCACGCTGTCGGCGCGACGGATTTTCAGGAATTCATGGTGATGCCGGTCGGCGCGTCGTCGTTCCGTGAAGCGCTCCAGTGGTGCGCCGAAATCTATCAAGTGCTCAAAGGCATTCTGCACAAGAAGGGCTATCCGACGACGGTCGGCGATGAAGGCGGTTTTGCGCCAAGCCTCGGCTCGAATCAAGCCGCACTTGATGTTATCATGGAAGCTATCACGAAAGCGGGCTACAAACCCGGCGAACAAATCCGTATCGCGCTTGACCCGGCGGTCTCCGAACTGTACAGCGCCGAGGACGGCAAGTATCACCTCGACATCGAGGGGCGCGTGCTGTCGGGCGAAGAAATGGTTGAGTTCTGGGCAGACTGGGTGAACCGCTACCCGATCATTTCGCTGGAAGACGGGCTGGCGGAAAACGACTGGGCGAACTGGTCGCTGCTGATGAAGACGGTTGGCGACCGCGTGCAAATCGTCGGCGACGACCTGCTGGTGACGAACGTCGAGAAGGTGCGCCGCGCGATCAAGGAAAAAAGCGCGAATGCCCTGCTCTTCAAGCTCAACCAGATCGGATCGCTGACTGAGGCGCTCGCTGCCGCGCAGATGAGCCAGCGCCACAACATGACCGTGATCGCCAGCCATCGCAGCGGCGAAACCGAAGACACGACCGTCGCCGATGTCGCCGTCGCGCTCAATGCGGGACAAATCAAGACGGGCGCGCCGACCCGTTCCGACCGGACGGCGAAGTATAATCAACTCCTGCGGATTGAAGAGGAGTTGGGCAGCGCCGCCAAA
>JACSRG010000860.1 GCA_014879865.1 Anaerolinea sp. | reverse complement strand
TAGATCAGCAAAGGCAGCGCAATCCGAACGACGTCGAGCGGGCGCTCAAGGATAACCTCACCTTTCAGGGAGAACATCATCACGATGGTGAACAACAATCCAATGATGGCGGTCGGCGACAGGCGCGGCACGAATTTCGTCTCGTACCACTCCTCGCCTTTGGCGCGCGTTAGGAAAAAGCGGGTCAAGAAACCGGCTGCGAGGGGAATGCCAAGAAATATCAGGACGCTCTTAGCAATCTCGCCCATCGAAACATCCAGCGCGACGGCTGTTCCACCGAGCCACTGCGGCACAATAGTCAGATAAAAATAACCCAACACCGTGTACATCACGATCTGAAAAATCGAGTTGATAGCGACCAAAACTGCTGCATATTCACTATCCCCACATGCCAGCATGTTCCAGATCAAGACCATTGCAATGCAGCGCGCCAACCCAACAAGGATCAAGCCGGTACGGTATTCGGGATGATCGGGCAGCAGCAGCCAAGCGAGCACGAACATCAGAGCCGGACCGATCACCCAATTTAGCAGCAGGGAAGTGCCGGACATCTTCCAATTGGCGGCAACTTGCGGCATTTTCCCGTATTTAACTTTCGCGAGAACCGGGTACATCATCCACAACAGACCAATGGCGATAGGCAATGAAACCGTGTCCAGCTTGATAGAGTCGAGCGCTGGTCCCAAAGTGGGGAATAGATTCCCAAGTACAATGCCCAGTGCCATCGCCGCGAAAATCCATACGGGCAGGAAGCGATCCAAGACCGAAAGTCTGCCAAACACGCTGTTCGTTCTCGTGGCTGATCCCATGCTGTTGTTTCTCCTAACGGTTCATCCCAATAATTTCAGTCTAGCACCCGTCATTACGTCACTTCAGTAATGGATGTCATCCGGGCAGGGTGATTGAAGGCATATATCGAAACCTTTCTATATAACGTATCATCTGTGTAGCAGCTTCATCGCATCGACTAGATTAGGGAATCAAAGTGACCCATTTAACTAACGAAGGTGAGCTAGACGTCGTCACGGAAGCAGATGTTTGTGTATATAACCCTGATCTCCACTTGCGATTAGGTGCGGTAGAAACGGATCAGTTTGCAGCCGCATTCAAAGCCCTCAGCAATCCAGTCCGGCTGCAAATCATCGATCTCATCAGTCAGGGAGGGGGGCAAATCTGCGGCTGCGACATCGAGCATCATTTTGAACTCACGCAACCAACGATTTCGCATCATCTCAAGGTGCTGCGCGATGCCGGCTTAATTAGTTCAGAAGCCCGGGGCGTGTCGGTTTTTCACCGACTCAACTCGTCGATGCTCACCGCGCTACAGGGTTTGTTGATGCTCGTGAACAATACAGGGCGCTAACTACGTGCCTTCTCACATTGAAAGTCTTCGATGTAGGGGTGAAACCGACGGAGGTTAATCAACATGCGTTACTGGGGATATGTTCTGCTGATCGGACTGCTGTTTGCTTGTACCAGTGCCCCACCTTCAAGCGACGCGATCCGCCTGTCTGAACTTCACCCCCTGCCCGTACGTCTGGTCAGCGATGTTGTTCCTCTCCGTGTATCGGTAGCGGCAGTTGTCTCGCCACAAGGCACGCTTGAAAGCTATCAGCCCCTACTCGATTACCTCAGCCATCAGCTTGACCGCCCGGTTGAACTCGTGCAGCGGCAAACCTATGCCGAAACGAATACCTTGATCGAAGAGAATGCGGTTGATATTGCCTTTGTGTGTACCAGCGCGTACATCGAGGGACATGATAGATTTGGTATGGAACTGCTAGCAGCCCCGCAGGTGAATGGGTCTGCATCGTATCAATCGGTTCTGATTGTACCCGCTTCCAGTTCAGCCCATGAGATGGCTGACCTAGAGGGGGTTGTCTTTGCCTTCACCGATCCGATCTCTTTTAGTGGAAGGGTGTATCCAACCTACTTGGTGCAGCAGTTAGGCAGCACCCCTGAGGACTTTTTTGCTCGCACTTTCTTCACTTACAATCATGACAATGCCATTCGAGCAGTCGCCAACGGAATTGCCGACGGCGCAGCAGTAGACAGTTTGGTCTACGATTTCGCCATTCAACGTGATCCGGCATTGGCTGATCAAGTGCGCGTGATTCATCGCTCTCCACCTTTTGGAATCCCTCCGGTGGTCATCAATCCGAATGCCCGCCCCCAGTTGAAAGCTGTTTTGCAGGAACTCCTCTTGAACATGTCAGCCAATGCCGAAGGACAGGCAGCATTAGCGGCACTGGGCGTTGAGGAATTTGTCGTCGTCAACAATGACCGGTATGACTCGGCACGCGCAGTCATCCAAGCGGTAGAAACTATCGCGCCGTGAGCCGCAGCATGTACCTATGGGGAACGCGCTTGTGGAAGATCATCGGTGCGGTGAATATCCGCATCAAGATCATGGGGATTGTGCTTGGCTTGGTCATTCTCATGGGGGTGACCGTGACCCTCCAAGTCCGTGCCAACCTCATCCGTACCCTCGATCAACTGCTCGAAGAACAATCGGTCTCCATTGGTCGGGATGTCGCGGCGCGTTCGACTGATCTCATCCTGATCAACAACCTCTATGGTTTGCATCAACTGCTGGAAGACACGCGCACCAATAATCCAAATGTGCGTTATGCCTTCATTGTCGATCCGCAAAACCATATCCTCGTACACACCTTTGGCGATGGTTTCCCTGCTGGACTTCTCGAAGCCAATGCGACCGACAGCGGAGATCACCACCGTACCGCGATTCTGCATACCGACGAAGGACAAATTTGGGATACAGCCGTCAGCATCTTTGAGGGACGCGCAGGTACAGCCCGCATCGGCGTGTCGGATGCCAGCTTGCGCGTCATGCTCGACGCGCTCACCGGACAAATCATGCTGACGACTGTGCTGGTGTCGATCATCGGGATTACGGCGGCGGCGGCGCTCACGTGGCTGCTCACCCGCCCCATTTTACAGCTTGTCGGCGCAGCCCAAGCCGTAGAACGGGGCGATTTCCGCCAGCGCATCATCCGTTGGGCAAATGATGAGATCGGCGAACTCACAGACGCATTCAATGCGATGATCGCCGCGCTTGCCCGCGCACAGGATGAGCGCGCGGAACGTGATTTACTGCGTATCGAGTACGTCAAAGGAGTGATTTCTGCTCAAGAGGATGAGCGCCGTCGGATCGCCCGTGAACTCCACGACAGCACCAGTCAAACGTTGACATCGCTGGTGATCGGGCTGCGCCAGTTGAGCGAGATCGACAATCCGGCGGAGACGCGCCAGCGTGCTGAGGAACTGCGCGCTATTGCCGCGCAAACGCTCGATGATGTGCATGGGCTGGCACTGCAACTGCGTCCCTCGGTTCTCGACGATCTGGGACTGCCCGCCGCTATTCAGCGTCACGTCGCCGACTGCCGCCGCCGTCACCAACTCGACATCGACCTCGCCATTACCGGTTTTGACGATGAACGTCTCTCTCCCGAAGTCGAAACCGCGCTTTACCGGATTACTCAGGAAGCGTTGACCAACATCCTCCGCCACGCCCACGCCCAGACCGCCAGCATCTTTATCGAACGCAGTAACGGGACTGTGCGCGCAGTGATCGAAGATGATGGTATTGGTTTTGATCTGACTCAAAGCGAACCCCTAGATGGACATTTAGGGTTGTATGGTATTCGCGAACGAGCCGAATTATTGGGCGGCAAGCTGACGATTGAAAGCGAACGTGCGCGGGGAACCAGCCTGTATATTGAAATCCCGATCGATGGAGGATCGCAATGACGACAACACGAATTCTACTGGTGGATGACCATGCCGTGTTACGTGCCGGTCTTCGCCTCCTGCTAGATGCTCAAGCCGACATGCAGGTGATCGGCGAAGCCAGCGACGGCAGCGAAGCACTCGAGTTGTGTGAGTCGTTGAAACCCGATCTGATTCTGCTTGATCTCTCGATGCCGGGTTTAGGGGGACTCGATGCAATTCCAGTCGTGAGAAAAGTAACCCCCACATCCCGGATACTTGTCCTCACCATGCACGACGACGAAAGTTATTTGAAAAGCGCTCTGCGCAGCGGCGCTTCTGGATACGTCCTCAAGAAAGCGGCGGATAGTGAACTGCTCTCAGCGGTTCGAACCGTCATGCGTGGCGAATTGTATGTCCATCCCTCGCTCACACGAGCGCTGGCAAGCGATTTACTGCCCGCCCAAGACCAGCTATCCGACCCTTGGGCAAGCCTCACCGACCGTGAACGGGAAGTCTTGATCAGTGTGGCGCGCGGCTTAACGGCGGCGGAGATTGCCGAGAAATTGAGCTTGAGTCCTAAAACCGTCGAAACCTACCGCGCGCGGGGCATGGAGAAACTGGGTTTGCGCTCCCGCGCCGCGCTGGTTCAGTATGCCTTGACCCACCAACTGCTCAAATAACCTGTCAGGAATTTCCCGACAAATCCGCAAAAAGAGACGGACTTTCCCCGATTTCAGGCAGATTTCTTCTGGACTACTCTCTGAGGGTAGCAGCGTGTGTTGGATTCGCGCACTTCAACCGCACGCACCAAAGGAGAAACGCTATGCCAGAAATGAATGAAGCTCAACAGAGCCGCCGAAACTTCCTCAAGTTACTGGCGGGAACTGGGGGCGCGGCAGCGGTATTGACTGTCGTTGATGCATTCGCCGCCGAACCCGAAGCCGTCTTGGCGCAGCTTGTGCAGCAGACGACCACTTCTGACAATCTTGACCTCAGCGAACTCGATGTGCTGGAACGCATGCGTATTGAGCTGGTACGCGCGCTGCAAAAGACACCAGCCGAGCGCCGTTGGGTGATGGTCATCGATTTGCGGAAGTGTGTTGGCTGCCATGCGTGTACCATCGCCTGTGTGGCAGAAAACAAGCTGCCACCGGGTGTCGTCTATCGTCCCGTCCTCGAAGAGGAATGGGGTGTTTATCCGAATGTCGGACGGCGCTTTACCCCACGTCCGTGTATGCAGTGCGATAACCCTCCCTGCACCCCGGTTTGCCCGGTCAGTGCCACCTACAAGAACGAAGAAGGCGTCGTCATCGTGGACTACGATCAATGCATTGGCTGCCGTGCCTGCTTGACCGCCTGCCCCTATGGCGCGCGCACTTCCGATTTTGGCTTGACCTACAACGAGGTCAATCCAGTCGCGGACGGCTTGATCGCCGGACGTGTCACCGCCGAACGCTACGAGCGCGCCGCGAACTTCGAATACGATGAAGCCCGCCCACGTCAGGGACACGAATCACCCATTGGCAATGCGCGCAAGTGTCACTTCTGCCTGCATCGCGTCGGCGTGGGTGAACTGCCCGCGTGCGTTTCGACCTGTATCGGGCGCGCGACCCTGTTCGGGGATGCAAATGACTCGTCCAGCCTCGTCGCCGAAATGATCGCGCAGCCGAACGTCATGCGCCTCAAGGAAGAACTCGGCACCGAACCGCGCGTGTACTACTTGGTGTAAGGAAGGGCAAAAATCATGGTTACGCTAAAACGCATTCTTTACGTCCTCGGCGTGGTCGCACTCCTATTGGGGCTGTACGGTTTCTACAGCCGCTTATTTATCGGCGAACGCGATGTCAATTATGGTTCATACGTCAACTGGGGTCTGTGGGTCGCCATGTATCTGTTCTTCGCGGGCATGGCGGCTGGTTCGTACATGATCGCCTCGCTGGATTATGTGTTCAATGTGCCGCTGTTCAAGGGAACGGGTAAATACGCTCTCTGGGGCGGCATGGTCACACTCCCCGCCGCGCTGATGCTCATTGGCTTCGACCTCGGTCATATGGAACGCATCTGGAAAGTGTACTTGCAGCCGAATTTCAGTTCACTGTTGGCGCAGCTCGTCTGGAGCTACAGCCTGTTTCTCATCGTAACACTCGTTTCGCTGCTTCTTGCCTCCCGTAACAATCGCGCGATCTTGCGTCCACTTATGATCTTCGGGCTGATCCTGTCGATCTTCGTCAGCGGTGGTGTGGGCGCACTGCTCGGCGTCAATGCCAGCCGCGCAAGCTGGCACACGGCAATGCTGCCCGCGCAGTTCCCGATT
>JACSRG010000435.1 GCA_014879865.1 Anaerolinea sp. | reverse complement strand
TCGTCGGCGCGCGGCGCGATGAACGGCGCGGGGGTGGGTTCAAGCCCTTCGTCGATCAGAAGACTGCTGGCATTCCCCGCGTTCGTGCTGATGCGCGGCGCACTGAGCACTTCCGGTTCGCCGAGCAGGACGCTCGGCGGTGCTTCAACTACCGGCACATCGATGGGACGCGCGGCATTGGGCTGCCCCGGAATCTGAATCACCGTGCCGATGGACATGGCATAGATGTTCACGTCGGGGTTGGCGGCGAGCAGCGCGTCGAACGAAACGTTAAAGCGGTAGGTCAGCGCCCACAACGAATCGCCTTCTTGAACCACATAATCGACCGTTCCCGTCAGCGGCGCTGCCGGGTTGGGGTCTGCCGGGTCGGGACTGCCCTTCGCGGCGCTGGTTTCATCCAGCGGCAGGACGATCTCCGAGCCGATGGGCAGCGCATAGGGGTTCAGCCCGGGGTTCGCGTCGAGGATTTGTTCCAGCGTCACGTCATACGCGCGGGCGATGTTCCACAGGGTATCGTCAGGCTGAATGACGTAGGTCGAACCTTCCCCGGTGGGGTTAGCGGTTTGGGCGCTGGCAGGTATAAGACCTATCAACACCGCGATGAAAACGGCTGCTATGGCGTATCGGATTTTCATGGTTGTCCACTACTCCTTTACTTACGCACCGATAAACTGGTCGTTTGACAGCGCCGAAGATGAGAGAATGATGAGGCGACTAACAAACGACGATGACAAACAAAATCAAGAGAAGCGCAGTAGCTGCGTCATTGAAAAGAATTGGGACTAATTTAGTTTTAGTCGCCGGACGTCTGGCGTGGGCTGCAAGGAGTAACAGCTTTGTATTCGGATTTTTACTTGAATAATCAAGGTTTCCCGACTAATAGTAGTTGAAAACGGGCGTGAAAGTTGCACATTTTCCATGAATTTCGTACAGAATTGTTCCATTTCGTCAGATTAACTAGTAATAGGAATTGTTTTTTGTGTATTTTTCATCAAGTGTGCGCCGCCATTCGGGCAGGAAAGTATAGGGATGCGAATGAGAAATGTTTTGCCGCTGCTCGTGCTGATCGTCATCGCCTTTGTGCTGCGCTTCAATTATCTTGACCAGCCCATGCGTTATGACGAATCCCTCACGTTTCTGAACTATGCCGCCCAACCGCTGACGACCGCGCTTTCGACTTACAACGAACCCAACAACCACCTGTTTCACACGCTGCTCGTGCATCTCTCATCGCGTGTCTTCGGCGACGCGCCATGGGCACTGCGTCTGCCCGCCTTCATCGCCGGGCTGCTGATCATCCCCGCGCTCTACTGGACGGCAGGACAGTTCTTCAACCGCCGTGCCGCGCTGCTGGCGGCGGCGTTATGCGCCGTCTCCGTCGCGCTGATCGAGTTCTCGGTCAATGCGCGCGGGTATACGCTGATCGCGTTGTTCTTCGTGCTCCTGCTGGGGCTGGCGAAATACGTCCTGACGCATGATCGCCGGTGGGTGTGGGGCGCATTCGCGCTGATCGCCGCGCTTGGCTTCTACACCATCCCGGTGTTCGTCTACCCGATGGGGATCGTCGCGCTGTGGCTGCTGCTGTCCCTGTTCGCGCTGGAAGGCGACCGCCGCTGGTACATGCTGATCAAGTTCGCGCTGGCGCTGGCGGTCGGCGGCGCGCTGACCGTGCTCCTCTACCTGCCGATCATCCAGAATCAAGGCATGAGCGCGATCACCGGCAATCAGTTCGTCACGCAGCTCCCCGCCAGCGTCTTTTACGCGTCGCTCGGTGAAATCTGGACGCTCTTCTGGGGCTTCGTCAATCGCGGCTTTGACCCGCTCGTACAGGTGATCCTCGTGATCGGCGTGATCGTTTCGCTCGTCTTCCGTGCGCGCATCCAACCGGAATCAGCCCGGCAGACCCGCGTCCCGCTGCTGCTGATCGCCGCGATCTGGTTGGGGATCGTGCTGTTTTTTCAGCGTGTCATCCCCTTCGACCGCACATGGATTTTCTTCGTCCCGCTCTATGCCATGCTGGCGGCGGCGGGCATCGCCTACGTCATCCGCGACAGCACATGGTTCGTGCTGGCGTCGGTCGGCTTGGTCGCCGGGGTGATCTTCTCCGTCGTCACCACCGACCTGATCCGCACGTCGGAACTAACCGGCTATGCGCCGGACGCCGAAGCCGTCGCGCTGTATGCGATCAACGATCTCGATCCAGAAGATCGGCTGTTCATCCCGACGCCGCTCGACGAACCGGTGCGCTACTATCTGCGTCTGCACGGTGCTGCGCCGGAGCGCGTCTTCAACCAGTACCAGACCGGCTGGATCGATTTGATGGCGAGCACTGATCAAGACCTGTACGTCGTGGGCGTTCCGCTGGACGATCAAGCAGCGTTCGAGGCGTCATTCGAGCTTGGCGACTCGCCCTACCGCTACGCGCTGCTCCCTGCCGCGACTTTCCCCGTGCAGGTGATGCAGCGCATCGCCGCGCCCGCCTTCGCCAGCGGGGTGCTCTTCAGCGACAACTTCGACGGGACGCTGACCCCCGGTTGGCAGATCAACGGGAGCGAACCGCGCATCATCAACCAGAGCGGCGAACAAGTGCTGCTGGTCAACACCGAGACATGGACGGAACTCACCATCGATGGCGGGTCGCAGTGGCGCGATTACGTCGTCGGGCTGCGGGTGCAGTTCACGCGGCTGAACGCGCAGTTTGACGAGTTGGGGCTGCATGTCCGCAACGAGTTTGGCGTGGTCAGCGCGGCGGCGACTTTCAACGTGGATCGGGAGCAGATCGGGATCGGCGGCGACTTGGAAGGCGCGTGGGGTGGCTACCTCCAGCAAGCCGATTATCCGCTGCAACGTTCGCGCTACTACGACCTACAGGTCGAGGTCAGCGGGGACGTGATGACGATCTGGATCGACGGGGAACAGGTTTTGCAAGCCAGCGGGATCGCGGCGACGCGCGGCACGTTCCGCATCGTCATCCCGCCCGACGTGCGCCTGAGCCTCGACAATGTGATCATCCGCCCGGTGGAGGGCGTTCAGGGATCGTAAACGCGGGCGGCGATCCGCGTGGATCGCCGCCTATGTGCTTAGGTCAACGGCTGCTTGCTGCGCCATTCTTCCAAAGCCGCCGTCGCTTCGGGAATTTGCATGCCTTCAAGGATTTCGATCACCGTCTGCTGCACCGCAACGAACGGGTGATCGAGCAATGGGACGATTTCCCGCACATCCTCAGGACGCTTGAGCTCGATGAGTACAATTTTGACGCTATTGTGAATGCGATTATTATAACGACTCAGCAAGCCATCGAGTGTAATGCTTGAAGCACTAATTGGGCGCAGACGAACAATCGCGCCGGCAGCCTCTCCTTGAACCCTAGGGTCATCATTCTGAAGCGCCTGCACTAGGGGAGAAATTGCACGGAAATCTTCCAGATTGCCGAGGGCAGTTGCAGCACTCATACGAACGGCAGGACTAGGATCATTTAGCAATGATATGAGTGAATCGAGCGCTTTTGCAATCTTCAGTCCCCCAGATGCTATTGCTCCTGCACTACGAACACCCGGATCTTCACTGTTAAGCGCATCTAGGAAGCTATCGGCTTCCTGATCAGCGCGCAATGCTACAAGTGCCCATGCCGCCTCAGCCGCTACATCACTATATTGGGATCGGAAAACACGCATGAGTGATTTCACAGCCTTTACATCACCAAGTTGTCCTAGGGATTTCGCTGCTGCAGCCTCAACATCGTTATCTGGATCGTCAAGCGCCAGCACCAATGGTTCTAATGCACGTATATCTCTTAAACTACCAAGAACTCTAGCCGCCGCCCGTCGAACACTCCAACTAATATCGCTCAATGTTGTCAAGAGCGGCTCAACAGCCCTGAGATCCTTCAACATTCCGAGTGCGCCCACCACCGTCGAGCGTACAGCTCCATCTACGTCATTAAGGGTAAGCAATAGCGGATCTACTGCCTGTACATCTCCTAAATTACCTAGTGCGTTTGCTGCTGCTGAGCGAACTTCAGCGTACGGGTCCTTTAGTGCGCCGACAAGAACATCCAGCACACTTAAATCTTTTCGCGCACCTAGTGCACTGGCTGCTGCAGAGCGCACAGAAGGCCTTTTGTCATTGAGTGCCTCAAGGAGCGCATTGACCACGCCTCTGGAGTAAGGAAGTGACCCAAGAGACCTTGACGCGGCGGAACGAACACCAGGATCCGCATCAGTTAGAGCGTGTAATAAGGGATACAGTGATCTTTCGTCATTTAACGAACCGAGTGACTTAGCTGCAGCATATCGAATACCTGTGTCGGTACTGTTTAGTGAAGAAACCAAGAATTCAACTGACTGCTCAGCCTTAAGTTCACCCAGTGCCAGCGCAATTGATCGGCGTACGAAAATATCAGAGTCATCATGCGCGAGAAGCAGTTCGGCTACATGAGGATCACCGATTTTGGCTAATGCGTCGATTGTTGAGTAACGTATATTCCGATCACTATCCTTTAATGCACTCACCAGCAGATTCGTCGCTCTTTTGTCGTTAATGGTGCTTAAGGCATCAATCGCTGAACGTCTCACTTGCACATCTTCATCATGGATTAGTTGAGCTAAAGCTGGGAGCGCTGAACGAAAAGGAACTCTGGTCAGTGCACGAGCAGCCCCCAGTCTAACCGCAACCACATCCGACGCAAGATCCTTTTTACAGGCGTCAATATACACTTCTCCATAAGACCAAAGCATCTCATTGACTGCGTCAAGTACGCCAGAGTCATCTGTATATACAAGACATTGCATAAGGGCATGTACTGAACCTGTTCCAATTTCTCCCAACCGATCGACCAACCCAAGTTGTTTATACGGCGGCGCGCCTTTGAAACTTGCCACCAAGCGTTCGACTTCGGGGCGGACAAATTCTTGGAGTACATCGTCCATTGGCGGTGCCAACCGCTCCAGCATCCGGTAAACGTCTTCGAGTTCTTCGTGCTTCCAAAGCAGGCGTTCCGGTCGGTCGCGCTCCGCCCATTCCATCGCCGCCGCGCTGACCTTTTGCAGCAGGCGAATATCCTCAGCCGTTGCCGCGATCCATTCGACCAACCGTTTCCACGTCCGCAGCAGCGCCTCGTGCGCCACTTCGAGCGTCGCGCCTTCCTCGTCGCGGTCGGTTTGCAGCAGGCGCGCCTTGACCAGTGCGTCCACGAAACGGCGTTCCGGTGTACCTTCCGCAAACAGGTTCAACGGGGCACGCTTGCGGGTCGCTTCGCCGCGCTCGTCCACGTTGACCAACTGCAAGAACACATAGCCGAGCTTGTCCTGTGCGTCTGCATCCAGTCTGTGATATTCCGCTTCGGCGTGACTACCAATCGCGCCACTGACGCCGCTCATACTGCGATAGGCTTCGTAGGTGAGTTGATGCACGGGGCGGCTTGTATCACGCAGATCGTAAAGCTGCTGCAGCGTGAATTGCAGCAGCGGCAGCGCGCCCGCGAGTACGCCCTTATCTTTTTGATCGCGTAGATCGAAGACGATTTCGCCGACCAAACCGGGTTCGAAGTCCAGCCCGACATCCGGCAGTGATGCCGGATACTCGACCGCTTCGCGCAGTTCCGCCAGCGACATCGGCAGTACCGAGTAATGATGGTTGTTGAACAATTCGCCGAGTTCGCGGTAGTTCATTGGGCGATCATAGAAGTCGGCGCGCATCGTCAGCAGCACTGAGAGGCTGCCGTGCGGCTCGTTGACAGCGCTCACAAGCAAATTGATAAACTGCTGCCGGTGATCCTCGGCGATGTTCGGCATGAACAGTTCTTCAAACTGGTCGATGAACAAGACGACCCGTTCGCCGATCAAATCGGCAAGGCGCGTTAAGCCCATGCCGCTGGGATGCCATAGTTCATCATCAATCGACGCCATCGTCTTGCTTGGAAATTGGTGGTAAAGCGCCTTGGTGAGCGCCCGCAGCGGCGCATTGCCGGGAGTCAACGTTGGGATATACGTCCAATCACCACTGCCATGTCCATCCCCGCGTTTGAGCGCAGGGAGGACTCCCGCCATGACTACGCTCGATTTGCCGCTGCCGCTCGCACCGAT
>JACSRG010000310.1 GCA_014879865.1 Anaerolinea sp. | reverse complement strand
AATGCCGCGCCCACCGCCGGTGACAGAATGAATCCGACGGGTGCGAGAATACCCGCCGCCAGCGGCAGTGCGATCACGTTGTAGCCTGTCGCCCAGAGCAAGTTCTGGATCATCTTGCGGTAGGTTGTACGGCTCAATACAAACACCTTGACGACATCCAGCGGATTGCTTTGCACGAGAATGATTCCGGCGGACTGAATCGCTACGTCTGTGCCGCTGCCGATGGCAATGCCGATGTCGGCGCGGGTGAGGGCGGGCGCGTCGTTGACGCCATCCCCGACCATCGCCACCCGTTTACCCTGCTTTTGCAGCGCAGCGACCTGTTGATCTTTGTGCTCCGGCAGGACTTCCGCGAGGACGGTATCGATGCCGAGCTGCTTAGCGACTGCCTCGGCAACCGGGCGGCTGTCTCCGGTCAGCATGGCAACCTGCATTCCCAGCGCGTGTAGGCGCTCGACTGCTTGTTTGCTTTCCGGGCGCACGATGTCCGCCAGTGTGAAAGCAGCGGCGAGTTCTCCCTCTACGAGCATGTAGACGACCGTTTGCGCGTTTGCGTCTGCGCGCGAACGGAACGCCTCCATGTCGCCTGTCAGCTCAAGCTTGAGCATTTCGAGCAAGCGTGGACCACCGACATAGACCGTTTTGCCATCGGCGTTGGCTTTGATTCCACGTCCTTTGAGCGCCTCGAAATTGCTCACCGGAACGGGATGGACGCCGGCTGATTCAGCGGCAGCGCGAATGCCGCGCGCGATAGGATGTTCCGAGTCGCCTTCCACACCGAGCGCCAGCGCCAGCGCACGATCTTTCGTCCAATCAGGCGTGGTTGCCACATCGACCACGCCGAAGCGTCCTTCGGTCAGCGTACCGGTTTTGTCGAAGATGACTGTATCGACTTTGCGGGCGTCTTCCAGCGCGCGGCGATCACGAACGAGGATACCTCCCCGCGCGCCGAGCGCCGTGCTGATGGCGACGACGAGCGGGATCGCCAAGCCGAGCGCGTGCGGGCAGGCGATCACGAGCACGGTTGCAACCCGCTCGATGACCTCGACGTTGAAACCTACCGCCAGCGTCCATACGACCAGTGTGATCAGTGCGACGGCGAGGGCAATATAGAACAGCCAGCCCGCCGCTCGATCTGCGAGGATTTGTGTGTTCGATTTGCTGCTCTGCGCTTCGTTGACGAGCCGCATGATCCCCGCCAGCGCCGTTTCGTCGCCCGTCGCCGTGACGCGCACGCGCAGACTGCCTGCGCCGTTGACCGTGCCGCCGATCACGCGGTCGCCAGCCTGCTTCTCGACTGGCTGCGATTCGCCCGTGATCAGCGCTTCGTCCAGTTCGGACTCGCCGTCGATGATCTCGCCGTCGGCAGGGACGCTTGCGCCGGGGCGTACCAGCACCGTATCGCCCGTCTTTAATGCGCCGACGGCGACAGTTTCTATGCTGCCGTCCGCGCCGATTCGCTCGGCGGTGTCGGGCATGAGCTTTGCCAGTTCGTTGAGCGCGCCGGATGCCTGCCGCACACTGCGCATTTCCAGCCAGTGACCGAGCAGCATCACGTCGATCAGCAGTGCCATTTCCCAGAAGAAGCTCATGCCTTCCCCGGCAGCGAGCGCGAACAGGCTGTAGCCGAGCGCGACGGTGATCGCCAGCGAAATGAGCGTCATCATGCCGGGTTGGCGACTGCGGATTTCCGGCACTGCCATTTGCAGAAATGGAATTCCGCCGTAGGCGAAGATGATCAGTGCGAAGAACGGCGCGACCCATTCGCTGCCGGCGAACTCTGGCATACGAAAGCCGAACCATTCCTGAAGCATCGGGCTGAACAGCAGCACAGGAATCGTCAGCGCAAGGCACACCCAGAAGCGATTACGGAAGAGAAGCTCATGCCCGGAGTGATCGACGTGCCCGTGTGTGGCGACATGAGCCGTCTCATCGACTATCTCATGTTCGCCCGTGTGCGCGCCATGCTGCTCGTGTTCCATTTTGCCGCCCCCTTGATCACTCTTGTCTTACAAATGATCTTATAGCAAGTGGGCATTTCGTCTATGCGTCATGTGGCGCATTGTGCTTACGCCTTACAGGGTGATTAAGCCGAGCCGCGTGGCGCGGACGACGGCTTCTGTACGGCTTTGCGCGCCGAGCTTGGTCAAAATAGCATTAACGTGAAACTTGACCGTGTGTTCGCTGATGTTGAGTTTACCCGCGATGGTTTTATTGGGCAGTCCTTCGGCGATCAAGTTGATGACTTCGAGTTCGCGCGTGGTGAGCGCGTCCGGTTTGCTGAATTCCGACGAGGCGGTGTTGATGCGAATCGAGTCCGCCAGCACCGAGTCGGCGATGGGTGTGCCGATGACGGTCATGCCGTTCGCCGCCGCTGCCAGCGCCGACGCCAGCACCGCCGCATTCGAGTTTTGCAGCAGCAGCCCGCGCAGCCCCGCGCCAAGCAAGGCGCTGGCGGATTCAATCGCGTTGGTGACGTTGGCAAGCAGGGCGATCACCGGGATGCGCGAGTCGCGCAGATCGCGCACTTTCTCCAGAAATGTAAGCGGTTCCCAGCCCATATCCCACACCACGACATCTGGGCGGTACACATCGAGCGCATCCGGCAGATCGTTTTCGACCTGCCCGACGATGGTCATTCCGGGTTGATCGGCGAGGAGCGCGGCTAACCCCGCGCGGGCGAGCGGATTGCTGGCGACCACCAGCACACGCAAATCGGGCATGGACGGTGCAACCTTTGATAGCGGTTCTGTACCGCCATTATGCTCCGGCTTGCGTTAGAGAGTCGTCAACATTTCGAGGCGGCTGAAGGCTTCGACGTATCCTGCGGCGTGGAAAGCCGACCAGCAGCCAACATCGACGTTTTCGATTTTGGTGTCGAGCAGCGGGTGCTGGTGATGCACCGCGCAGATCAAGTCAGGGTCGGGGTGGCTGAAGACGAACGCCGAGAGCTGCACGGCGCTTTTGCGGTAGACGATCCACCGGTCGCCGAGGCGTAAGCCCGTGAGATTGCCCGCATGCAGCAGCGATGCTGTTTCATCCAGCCATGATGGGGTGTCCATCCGTTGAGCGAGGCAGATGCGGATTTCATCCGGCGTAAGCGGTTCGACCGGCGGCGGCGCGCTGTCGAGTTTGCCGGGAGGGCGGCGGATCACCAGCAGCTTACGGGTGATCTCAAAGCCGAGCTTGAGGAACAGGTTGTGCGCGGGCGTGTTGCCCTCGATGACTTCAAGCTGTCCCCGTGTCGCGCCACTGCTGCGGGCATGAGTCATCAGCGTTTCCATGAGGTACTGCCCGACTTTATGTCCGCGCCGGTCAGGGATAACGCCCAATCGCGTAAACCATGCCCGCTGATCGCGCAAGCCGAGCATTCCTATCCCGGTTGTTTCGCCGTCACCGTTGAACGTCACGATAGACGAGTCGAGCGCGACATCGTAGTCGCGCACGTACTCTTCCATACGGCGTGCATTCATCGGCATCGGGACGATGTAATCGACCCGACAGGCATTATAAATGTGAGCAAGTTCATCGTAGCTGAAACGGCTGGCAAGTGCAGTTGCCCGGTCAGCGGGAGTGGCGCTGTGGGTCGGCACGGGTACTGTGTCCAATTACGGACTCCTGAAATCCGGTGCTAAAAAGGCTTTGATTTGTTCGCCAAAGCGGCGGGTGTCAATCGGCTTGGTGATGATACCATCACAGCCATAGGCTTTCGCCATTTCGTGCGCTGTGCTTTCGGGCCATGCCGTAAAAGCGATGATCGGCACTGTGCTCAGTTCGGGATGCTGGCGCAGCATGACGACAACGGTTTGCCCGTCGATGTCCGGCAGTCCCAGATCGACAAGAATCAAGTTCGGGTGACTGCCGAAGACGATCTGAAGACCGAGTTCGCCCTCATCAGCGACCAAGACTTCCATACCTTCGCGCTGCAAGATGCGCGAAGCAAGGCGCGCGCTGTCGGCATTGTCCTCGATAATCACAATCTGGTTCATACGACACGACGTTCCGACTCGCCGAGAAAGTGCGCCACCATCGTCAGGAGTTCGTTTTTCGTGACCGGTTTCGGGATGTACCCATCGCAGCCCGCAGCGAGACACCGTTCGCGGTCGCCGTGCATCGCGTTGGCGGTCAGCGCCAGTACTGGCAGAGACGCAAGTTCGGGCATCGACTTGATCTGCGCGGTGACTTGCAGCCCGTCGATGTCGGGGAGGTTGATGTCTACGAGGACGAGATCAACGGACTCATTCATGACGGTGTGCAATCCTGACATGCCATCAACCGCTTCAATGACCTGATACCCGGCGGTATGGAGCATTTTGCGTGCCAACCGCATGTTCTGAGGATTGTCTTCAATATAAAGAATAGTTGCTGCCACAATGGTTCTCCAATGGTTCTGAATTCAATGCTCACGTTCTAACTATACAACATTCTGCGAAGGACATGAGTGTAGATTCGCCTGTGCGGCGAAATTTCACGAAGATTCATTTTTTAACGCCGTGACGATGTGATCGACCAGCGCGCGGGTTTCAAAGTCGCCCTTCGTCCACACCGACTCGCTGAAGCGTTCGAGCAAATCCTTGTCCGCCGCATCGAGCGACTTCGCCGACAGCACGACGACCGGGATCGCTGCCGTGCGCGCATCTGCTTTGAGTCGTTCCAGCAGCGTGAAACCATCCATCCCCGGCATGGTGAGGTCGGTGACGATCAGGTTGGGCGCTTGCTCCCCGATGACGCGGAGCGCATCCGCGCCGTCTTGCGCCTCGAATACGCGATACTGCTTGCGCGTGGTCAGCATTCGGCGGATCAAGCGGCGATCATTCGGGTTGTCGTCTACCACGAGGATCGTCGTCACCTGTTCGTCAAGCTGGCTGAACGCCGCGCCCAAGCCTTCGGTTTTACCTTCCAGTTCCAAGCTGTGCAGGAATTGATCGCCGAGCACATGGCTTTCGGCGGGGAAGGTATGCCCGGAGCAGTTGACGACCACGACTTCATCCTGCTGGATTGTCCCATCGCTGAGGAGCTGCTCCAAGCCAGCAAATGCGACCGCAGTCGCCGGTTCGACTGACAAGCCCGCCTTGCTGGCGATTTTGCGCATCGCCGCGAACGTCTCGCCGTCTTCGATGGCGCGCATCGTGCCGCCGGTCTGCAAGACCGCCGCGCGAAGCTGTTCGTAGCTGAAACCGGGATCGCCGGTCGCCAGCACGGTGATCAGCGTTTTCGGGACGACCGGATCAGCCTGCGCTTTGCCCGCCTTGAATGCCGTGACCATCGGCGCGCAGCCCGCCGCCTGAATGATGCCGAGTTTGGGCAGCCGGTCGATCAAGCCCATTTTGTATAATTCTAAGAAGCCTTTCCACACGCCGAGCGGACCAATCCCGCCGCTGACCGCTTGCAGATACCAATCCGGCGCGCGCCAGCGTCCCTGCCCGTCGGCGAACTGCCCCGCCAACTGCTCGGCGATTTCAAAGCCAAGCGTCTTCATACTTTCCTTGCCGGGGATGGCTTTCGCGCCGCGATCCAGATGGATGCCACGCCGCTTGGCGAACTCGGCGGCGACATGCTTGGTTTCGTCATATGTCCCTGACACCTTGACCACTTCCGCGCCATACAGCCCGGCTTCGCGCATCTTTTCCGACGAGACGAGGCTCGACATGAACAGCCACAACTTGATCCCGGCGCGGGCGCAGTAGGCGGCATAGGCGGACGCCGCATTCCCGGTCGATGCCAGCACACACTCGGTAATCCCGGCGCGCTTGAGCGCGGTCACGGCGACTGCTGCCTGTCGATCTTTGAAGGAACTGGTCGGGCTTTGACGCTCATCCTTAACGTAGAGGTGCGGATGCTGATACATGCGCTCGTACTGGTACAGGCGAATGAGCGGCGTCCGTCCTTCGTTGAGCGAGATTTCCGGGTCGGGCGCGTCGAGCGGCAGGAGATCGGCGTAGCGCCAGAGCGAATCCGTGACCCCCGCGAGACCGTCACGCCAGCGCGGCGCGACCGCAGCGTAATCATAGCGCGCGTCCAGCCAACCCGATCCGCAGCGCGGGCATGCCGCCGCCATGACGTCGGGCGCGAATTCGAACTCACATTCAAGGCAAACAAGGTGTGTCAGATAGGTGGTCATGGCGTTGTCATCCACAG